>JAAZOP010000609.1 GCA_012797735.1 Myxococcales bacterium | reverse complement strand
GCTCCGGCCGCGCCGGAGCGGCCGGACGAGGCGCCGCCGGAGCCGGCGCGGCGCACGCCGCCGCCGGCCGTGCTGTTCCCGACGCCGGACACCGTCGTCGCGGCGCTGCCCGCCGACGCGAACCGGTTCGACCCGCCGGTCGCGTTCGAGAACGGGATCGAACTGCTCGGCTGGCGCATCGAGACGCCGCGCGTCCGGCGCCACCGCCCGCTGTTCGTCCGCACCTGGTGGCGGACGGATCGGCCGGTCGAGGCGCGCTGGGAGGTGTTCCTGCACCCGGACCCGACGCGGGAGGGGCAGGAACGGTTCGCCGGGGGCGGCGCGGGCGAGCACGAACCGGGGGACTGGTCCTATCCGACGAACCGCTGGCGTCCCGGCGAGATCGTGGAAGACCGCTTCGACGTGCGGCCCTTCCCGTACGTGCCGCCCGGCACGTACGAGTTGTTCGTGGGCCTGTGGCGCCCGGACACCCGGGTGCGGCTGCGGCCGCTGGACGAGGCGCGGACGGACGGCGGCCGTCGCGTGCGGCTGGGCACCTTCGAGCAGACGGCGGATCCGTAGCCCGGCGCTTCGACGGCTCTCCCGAAGGGTGCTCCAACTCGCCGCATCCGCGCCGGAACGGACCGGTGCGCCGTCGCGAACCGCGGCCTCCGGGAATCAGGTGAACAGCGAGCTGACGGAGTCGCCCTGATGGATGCGCTTGATCGTCTCGGCGAGCAGCTTGGCGACGGAGACGACGACGTAGCGCTTGCTGCCCTGGGCCTTGTCGGGCAGGGGGATCGAGTCGGTGATGACGACCGCTTCGAGAGGCGACTCCTCGATGCGCTGGACGGCGGGGCCGGAGAGCACGCCGTGGGTGGCGCAGGCCAGGACGCGGGCGGCGCCGGCGTCCTTCAGGGCCTTGGCGGCGTTGCAGAGGGTGCCGGCGGTATCGATCATGTCGTCGCACAGGATGCAGGTGCGGCCGTGGACGTCGCCGATGATGTTCATGACCTCCGACACGTTCGCCTTCTCGCGGCGCTTGTCGACGATCGCCAGATCGATGTTGAGCCGCTTGGCGAAGGCTCGGGTGCGCTGCACGCCGCCGGCGTCGGGGGAGACCATCACGGTCCTGGGCGGGTCGACGACGAAGGGGCGCAGGGCTTCGACGAGAACGGGCATCGCGTAGAGGTGGTCGAACGGAACGTCGAAGAACCCCTGGATCTGGCCGGCGTGGAGGTCCATGGCGACGACGCGGCTGACGCCCGAGGCGGAGAGGAGGTCGGCGACGAGCTTGGCGGTGATCGGGGTGCGCGGGGCGACCTTGCGGTCCTGCCGGGCGTACCCGTAGTAGGGCATCACGGCGGTCACGCTGCCGGCGCTGGCGCGCTTGAGCGCATCGATCATGATCAGCAGTTCCATGATGTGGTCGTTGACCGGCGAGCAGGTGGGCTGGACGACGAACACATCGACGCCGCGCACGTTCTCGCCGATTTCGGCGAACAGTTCGCCGTCGGAGAAGCGGCTGATCTTGCAGCGCCCGAGGGGCATTTCGAGGTAGTTGCAGATCGCCTCGGCCAGCGGTCGGTTGGCGCCCCCCGTGAAGATCCAGACGGTCCGCAACGGCATGGCGGCTCCACCTCTTGCGGTCCTGCGCCGGCCCGCTCGGCCGGGAAAACGAATCGGCTGGGGCGGCAGGATTCGAACCTGCGGTGGCGGGATCCAAAGTCCCGTGCCTTGCCAACTTGGCTACGCCCCACCACCCCACCCTTCCGGGTGCACGCCTCCTCTACCGCGCGCGCCGCGGGCTGTCAACGACGGGCCGCGGCCGCGACCACCGGCCGCTCAGCCGGCCGCCGCAGCCGCCGGCTTCGACTCGCCCGACGCGCCGGAGGAAGAAGAGGAGGAAGAGGATGACGCGGACGACGACCCCGCAGCGGGCTGCGCCGCGCCGGACGACTTGGACTCTCCCGCCGCGGCGCTCCCGCCTCCGTCCGGAGCGCTCGCGCCCTTGCGGGCGTAGTCGGTGACGTACCAGCCGGAGCCCTTGAGGATGAAGCTGGAGTGGGAGATCAGCCGGTGCACCGACGGGCGTCCGCAGGCGGGGCAGGTCTCGAGGGGTGGAGCCGTGATGCGCTGGATTTCCTCGAACTCGTGACCGCACGCCTCGCACCGGTACTCGTAGATCGGCATCGCCAGCCTCCGCTCGCGCCGGCAAGATAGGCTCGCCGCGTCCTTTGTCAAGCGTTTCGCCGTCTCGCCGCGATCCCGCCGCCGCATCCGGTTGCTCGTTGATCGCCCCGTCGGGCCATGGCATCGTCCCGCCGTGCAGGAGCGTCGGGTTCGGCTGGTCGTGAGCGACTTCCACATGGGGACGGGGAGTCCGCGCGGCAGCTTCAATCCGTACGAGGACTTCCACGAAGACGACCGGTTCGCCGAGTTTCTCGATTACCATGCGCGGGACCGGTTCGAGGACGCGCACGTGGAGCTGGTGCTCAACGGCGACATCCTCGACCTGCTCAAGGTCCGGGTCGGCGGGATCTGGCCCGACCAGATCACGGAGACGGTGGCGGTCGAGAAGGTCCGCCAGTGCCTCGCCGGCCACCCCGTCGTGTTCGATGCGCTGCGGGACTTCCTGCGTCGCGGCCGCACGCAGGTCACGTACATTCCGGGGAACCACGACATCGAGCTGCTGCTGCCGGGGCCCCAGCAGGCGCTGCTCGACCGCATCGCGGGGCCGGCGGAGCGACACCGGGTGCAGTTCGTGACGCGCACGGAGGCCTACCACCTGCCGGAGGGGATCCAGATCCGCCACGGGCACCAGTGGGAGGCGATCCACCGGTTCGACTACCGCAACCTGATGGTTTCGCGGGCGGGGCGCGAGCCGGTGATCAACCTGCCGTGGGGCTCGCAGTTCGTGCTCAAGGTGATGAATCCGGCGAAGCTGGAGCGCTACCTCATCGACCACATCATCCCGCTCCGCCGGTTGATGCTCGCCAGCATCGTCCTCGACTTCCGTTTCGCGATGAAGTTCATCTTCAAGACGATCTACCACTTCATCCGCACCCGCTTCAGTCCGCACGGCAACATCATCCGCCGCTTCGTCGACACGCTCCGCATCTTCCGCGACGAGATCTCCCCGCTCGCCGAGTTCGACCGGTTCGCGATGCGCGCGCTCCGGCGCACCCAGGGGGTGCACACCCTGATCACCGGCCACTCGCACGGCCCCCGCTGCCGGATCCTCGAGAACGGCAAGCTCTACATCAACACCGGTTCGTGGGTGAAGATCATCAACATCGACCTGCAGTACCTCGGTCGCGACGACGGGCTCACCTACGCGATGGTGGAGTCGACGGACGGGCGCGAACCGCGCACCACGCTCAACCGCTGGTACGGCAGCCACCGGCTGACCCGCACCGTGGAATACCTCGGTTGATCCGGGGTTGCTCGATCTGGCACGCGAGGTGCAAGGCATGACCGACCGCGATGGTCGGGGAGGGTGTCGTGACGGACGAGGCGAAGGAGGGGCAGAGCGGAAGGGACCCGGGAGCGGACGCGCCGCTGCTGCTGATCGTCGATGACGAAGCGGGGAATCTCGAGTCGTTGCGGCGGATCTTCGAGCGGGAGCCGTTCCGGATCGCCACCGCCCCGGGACCCAAGGAGGCGCTCGAGGAGGTCCGCCGCGAACCCCCCGCCGTCGTGCTCACGGACGTCCGCATGCCCGGCGGTGACGGAGTGTCACTGCTCCGCGCCGTCCGGCAGCTCGCGCCGGGCACCGAGGTGGTGTTGATGACCGCCTACGGCACCGTCGAGACGGCCGTCGAGGCGATGAAGGAGGGGGCCTACGACTTCGTCGAGAAGCCGCTCAAGCGCGCCGGGATCGTCCGCGCCGTCCGGCGGGCCGCCGAGCGGGCGATGCTGTTGCGGGAGAACGCCCGCCTCCGCGCCACCCTCGAGGGGGTCCAGGAGGACGGACGCACGCTGGTCGGCACCAGCCCCGCCTGGCGGCGCACGGTGCAGATGGCGATGCAGGTCGCGACCAGCCAGGCCACCGTCCTGCTGCTCGGCGAGAGCGGCACCGGCAAGGAGGTCCTGGCCCGCGCCATCCATCGCCACAGCAATCGCGCCGACAAGCCTTTCGTTGCCGTGAGTTGCGCGGCCATCCCTGAGACCATTCTTGAAGCGGAGCTGTTCGGCTACGAGCGGGGTGCGTTCACCGGCGCGGCCGCGCGCCGGGACGGCCGCTTCGCCGTGGCGCACGGCGGGACGCTGTTTCTGGACGAGGTCGGGGAGATTCCGCCGCCGGTGCAGGTCAAGCTGCTGCGGGTGCTGCAGTCCGGGGAATACGAGCCGCTCGGGTCGAGCGGCAAGGTGCGGCAGGCGGACGTGCGGTTGATCGCGGCGACGAACCGCGACCTCGCCGCCGAGGTGGCGGCGGGGCGGTTCCGCGACGACCTGTACTACCGCCTGAACGTGATCGCGATCACCTGCCCGCCGCTGCGGCACCGGCACGGCGACGTCCCGCTCCTGGCGCAGCACTTCCTGCGCAAGTTCTGCCTGCGCGACGGGCGCGCCGTCTGCGGTTTCACCCCGGCCGCCCTCGAGGCGCTCGAGGGGCATGCGTGGCCCGGGAACGTGCGCGAGTTGGAGAACGCGGTCGAGCGCGCGGTGGTGTTGGCGCGCGGCGATCGGATCGATGTCGGGGATCTGCCGCCGAGCGTTCCGGCGGAGCGGGCGGACGGCTCGGAAATCGTGATCGCGATCGGCACGCCGCTGGAGGAGGTGGAGCGGCGGTTGATCGAGGAGACGTTGCGGCGGACCCGGGGCGACAAGAAGCTCGCCGCGCAACTGCTCGGCATCGCCGCCCGGACCATCTACCGCAAGCTCGACCTGTACGCCGCCGGCCGGCTCGGCGACGGCGATTCGCCGGCAAGCGGGGGGGCGGAGGGGGGCGGATGAGGCGAACCGCTGAACGGGCTGCCAGAATGTCAACGTACCGGCCGTCCGGTGGGCCGGATTGCCGGAATGTCCATCCCGGGCCCGGGCGGATGGCGGCGAGGCGGCGGAAGCCTTGGGGCTCCGGGGGATTACGGCCCTTGATCGCGAGCCGATTCTCCGCTAGGGAGGGCTCGCAGCCGGGTGGGGAGAGAGGATGCCGGCGACGGTGAAGCGATTCCTGTGGCTCCTGCCCGCCGTGTTGACGGTGGTCGTGGCCTGGTTCCTGGCCGCGGCGGCGGGGGAGTTGCTGCTGTCGTCGCTGGGCGACAAGGTGGACCTGTCGCAGGCGCCGCCGGGGAACATCGATCAGGACGCGGGGCTCGCCCCGGGGTACGCCTCGGCGGATCGCCCGATCCGACTGGACGACCTGCTCGCCGGCAACCTGTTCGACTTGCCGCCGGAGGAGCCGGACGCGGAGAAGGAGCCGGACGCGGGGCCGGAGGACGTCGGCCCCGCGGATGCCCTCGACTCGACGCAGGACCTGATCCCGCCCTGTGCGATGAACGTGAAGGTGCTGGCGCTGGTCGCCGGGCCGGAGCGGCATCCGGAGGCGGGTTTTGCGACGCTGGAGTACGAGGGGAAGCAGCAGGAGTACCGCGTCGGCTACCAGATCGGCGACCGGCATCTGGCGCGCATCACCTGGAACCGGGTCTATCTGGCGCGGGGGGTGGGGGACGAGTGTTTCGTGGACATCCGCTATCCGGATCTGGCGCGGGCGGGCAACGCGCCGCCGCCGCCGCCGGGGGAGCCGCCCAAACCCGTCGAGCCGGCGACGCCGGTGCCGCCGCCGGCGACGGGTCCGCAGAGCCGGGAGGACCGTTTCGCGGCGGCGGTCGAGTCTTCGATCGAGGTGGTGAGCGACACGGAGCGCAACGTGCAGCGCTCGCTGATCAACACGATCCTCGACAACCAGGACATCGCGATGCGTCAGGCGCGGGTGATGCCGCACGAGGAGAACAACGAGGTGGTGGGGTTCAAGGTCTACGGCATCCGTCGCGACTCCCTGTTCGGGAAGCTCGGGCTGGAAAACGGCGATCTCGTCCGCGCGATCAACGGCATTCCGATGACCGGCGCGGACAAGGCGCTGCAGGCGTACGGGCGGTTGCGGATGGCGGACCAGATTGCGGTCACGATCACGCGCCGGGGGCAGGACCTGACGCTGAACTACTCGATCCGCTAGCGCGGTGGGAACGGCGGTCGGATGACGACGCAACGACGAACGGTACGGACGAGGCGGGGGACGGGCGGGCGCGGGGTGGCGGCGGCGGTGGCGACCGTCGTCTGCCTCGCGGCATCGGGCACGGCCGCCCAGCAGGCGGAGCCGGTGCCGCCGGGGCCGACGGTGGTGCAGGGCG
>JAAZOP010000608.1 GCA_012797735.1 Myxococcales bacterium | reverse complement strand
GCGGGCGAAGCTGGGGACGATGAACTTCTCTTCCAGCCCGCCCCAGGGCGGCGACTTCCGCATCCGGTTGCCGATCTCGTTCGCTCCGGGCGAGTAGCGCCCTTCGCCCGGTCACCTGGGAACGAGGCCAGAAGGTCGTCCCGATTTCCGGCCTCCACCTCCACCCGCCCGTCCTCCCGCGTCACCCCTCTCCCAGGTACATCGCCAACTCCTCCAGGTGCACCGCGAGGCTGCCCTCGTCCTGCAGCGCCTCGGCGGTGATCTCGACGACCTGGAAACCCTTCAGGCGGGCCTTGGCCCGGAGGAGCTTGTCGCGGGCGCGGCGCCTGGGGTCGCCGTGCAGCGCGGCGCTCATGCCGTCGATGAAGACCAGCACCTTCCGGTCGGGGTACGCCCAGTCGGCGTCGGTGTAGCTCCCGTCCTCGAACGACACGCGGAACTGCTGGGCCGGCGGGACCGGGAAGCCGCGTTTCCGGCAGATCTCCCCGAAATCCAGCTCGGCGTTGCTGTCCGTCTTCTTCGCGTCCGGCATCGGCTGGAACGTCACGGCCGGCACCGCGTGCTCCATCTCCAGCGGCTGCGTCAGGTCCGCCAGCAGGTTGATCGCCTCGTGCCGGTTCAGGACGTCGTGGTCCTGCTGGTTGTAGAAGTGCTTCAGGCACGAGTAGCACGCGGTGTCGCACGCCGTCGCGCAGTTCTGCAGCACGTCCGTCGCCCGCCGGCAGATCGGCTCCCAGAACCGGAGGATCTGCGGGAGGTAGCCCGACCCGCCCGGCATCGGGTCGTAGAACACGATCCAGTGGCCGGACTGCTGGTCGGTGAGGATGAACCCCTCGACCTCCGTCGTCCCCATGTCCAGCACGTGCCGCGCCCCGATGCGAATCGACTCGAACACGTTCGCGGCCTCGCCGTGCGTCTTGAACGGGCCCAGTTCGACCGCGTCCGAGGTGAACTCGACGTGCAGCGCGTAGTGGCCGACGGTGTTCCTGCCGTGGATCTTCCGGTGGTCCTCGGCGAACTTGTCCAGTTCGGCCTGGCTCGCCGTCGGCGACCGCGTCGCTCCGCAGCTCGCGCACACGGGGAACAGCGTGAAGTCCTCGCCCTTCGGCCGCCCGAGGTTCACGAGGCTGAGGTCAGCCCGCTGAAGGAACCGGCAGTCGTACGGACCGATCTTCCCGCGCCTCCCGCCCGCGTGCCGCGGCAGCAGACGGCCAAAGAGCTTGAACCAGACCCGCCGTCGCATCGGTTCACGGTCGTCGATGTCCCGCTGCGGCTGCATCTCGACGTCCGTCATCTGCATCGAGGGGAACACGAACGGCTCGAGGGTCTTGCCGCCCTCCGTCGGCTCCGCTCCCTTCTCGTACACGCGCTCGTTCTCGCGGTCGTAGACCATCATGCGCTGGAAGACCGCGGCGCGGGTCCGCTCGTCCTCCGACCGCAGCGTCTCGAACCGGAGTTTCCGCACGCGGAAGATGTTGCGGTCGGCGTAGACGTGGTTCGCCGGCGTCAGTTCGCGCAGCGCCACCGCCGCCGGGCGGGAGATGTCCACGAACGGCTCGAGGCACTGCGCCCGGACCGTCTCCCTGGCCATCGCGTACCCGGGGAGGAACCCGTCGATGCCGAGGTAGCTCAGCGCGTAGTTGTCCTGCCGGCTGCGGTCGAGCCACGCCCGCAGCGCGTGGTCGTAGCGGCGGCGCAGGGCCGCCTGCTCGTCCGAGAGCGCCTCGCCGCGCTCCTCGATGTCCCGCAGTTCCTTCAGCGCTTGCCGGTACGTCTGCACCTGGGCGAACAGGCCGTGGACGTGGCGGCGCAGGTCGGGCACGAACTCGTCCACGTAGCCCGCGAGCCGCTCGGGCGCCACCGCCTCGGCCTCGTCCGCCGGCCAGCCGCGGAGAAACACCTCCTCGAGCGTCGCGATCAGCGCGTCCCGGTGTTCCTTGACCAGCCGCTCCAGCCCGCCGAGATCCCGCGGCTGCGTCCGGTAGCGGACGCGCTCGCTGTCCCCTTCCTTCCACGTGTCCGCGAACCAGTGCGACACGTACGCCGGGAACGCGTCGTCGAGCGCCCTCTTGTCGGCGTCGGAGGTCGCCCGGCTCCGCAGGGCCGTCAGGATCGCCGAGTGGACGTGCTTCCGGATCAGCGGCTCGTTGCGCATCGAGAACACCGGGACCCGGATCTCGCCGGCGATCATCGCCTGCGGCTTCTGGAAGAAGTACCGCCCGTGGGAGTCGCTCCGGCAGTGCGTGAAGACGACCGCGATGCGGTGCCGGCGGCCGGCCCGACCCGCCCGCTGGGCGTAGTTGGCCGGCGTCGGCGGGACGTTCCGCATCAGGACCATCTCGAGCTTGCCGATGTCCACGCCCAGTTCGAGCGTCGGGGTGCAGACCAGGCAGTTGAACTCCCCGCCCGACTCCCGCTTGAACTCGCGCTCGATCTTCTGCCGGGTCTCCTTCGGCACCTGCGCCGAATGCTCCCGCGGCTTGAGCGGCACGAATTCCGTCCGCGTGTACTGCCAGACGTCGAAGTGCTCGTCGTCGCGCCCGCGTTCCTCCGGCACGCCCTTGCAGTTGTACTCGGGGCAGGCCCCCGTCGGCAGCGGGACGGACTGCGCCCGGCGGCAGGCGGCGCAGAGCAGCCGGCGGTCCGTCACGACGACGCCCAGCTTCTCGACGTTGATCTGGTGCAGCGCCCCCTGCACCCGCGACGGGACCACCCGGCCGCCGTGCTTGTAGACGAACTGCACGGGGACCAGCACCTCGTTGGCCTTCAGCCGCTCCCAGAGATCCTCCAGACATTCGTCCCGCAGCCGGGGGTCCATCTCGGCGCCGCCCGGGACGCCCTTGCGGAAAATCTCCTGCGCGCCCGAGCGGCCGTTCTTCGCGGTCCACGCCTTGAGCATCCCGGCGCCGTCGTCCCTGCTCTTCGAGAACACCAGCGCCTGCGGCCGATACTGGTCGGAGACGGCGACGAGGCCCTTGCGGACTTCGAGGTCCCGGTCGTTCCATCGCCGCCGGAGGAGCGGATCGGACACGACGCCGCGGCGCCGGTAGTAGTCGAGGATAAGCCGCACGAGGCGCTGGAGCTCCTCCGGCCGGACCCGCAGCTTCGGCGCCCACCGGCCGTAGAAGCCGTCCATCTCGGCGACGTCGATGCCTCGCACGCGGACCTCGGCGAGCGCCAGGGTTTCCAGGCTCCCGCGCCGCTGGCCGGTCGAGGCGAACTCCTCCAGCAGGAACCAACGGACGCGGGTGAAGCTGTCCTCGTCGTCCCAGGCGCCGACCTTGAGCACCTTCTGCTGCTTGGCCAGGTCCACGATCCGTTCGGTGAGCTTCTCGAGCGACCAGACGCGCTCGCGGTCGGAATCGAGCACCTTGTAGAGCAGGTGGCGCAGCCGGAACCGGCGGGAGCGCTCCTCCATCCACCCGGCCTGGAAGGCGGCGTCCTGGCGGTTGTCGCTGAAGACGAGCAGCTTCCGGAGCGATTCCTCCCGCATCGCCGTCAGCATCGACTGGGCGAGGATCGTGACGTCCGCCACCTCGCTCGACCGCGCCGGAGTGACGATCTCCTCGTACCCCTTGGCCGCGGTGCCGCAGGCGAGGCAGGTCTTCATCTCGCCCTGGTGCAGCACGACGGGGACGAGCGTCCCCGGCCGCCGGCACTTGCCGTTGCGGCATTCGTCCGACTGCGCGTCGTGGAGCGTCCCGCAGATGCGGCAGAGCCAGCGGTCGGCCGCCGCGCCCGCCTCCTCGCCCGTCTCGTCGAGGCCGACCAGGCGGTTGGTCGCGTAGACCCGCGAGCGGCCGTCGCCGGCGTCGTGCGGCTCGGGGGACGAGGCCGGAGCCGTGGTGAGCTGGATCCCGACGCCGTCCTGGTTGACCGGCTCCTCGGTGACGAGGGGGAAGTAGTGCTGGCCGCACGAGCGGCAGAGCACGAGCGGGAAGACGCGGGCGCCCTCGGCGTCGTGCCCGGCCTCCGCGTCGAAGTGCAGTTTCGGCTCGCCTTTCGCGTCGAGCGAGCAGCCCAGGCCCTGGTAGCCCTGGACGAAGTAGTGCAGCTTGGGCCGCAGGAGCGGCTCGTCGTCCTCCTGGACCAGGGCGCCGAGGGTCAGGTAGGCCAGCAGTTCGGCCACCAGTTCGTCGTGCGCGACCCCCTTGCGGTCCATCGCCTCGAGCCGCGGGAGGGCCTTTTCGAGCAGTTCCGGCGAGCGGAAGAGGTCGGCGAGCGTCAGGACGACCTTGTTTCGGGCGAGGAGGTCGAACGCCTGCTCCATCGTCGTCGCGCCGGCGGCGTCGGTCCGCCCGCAGAGCCGTTCGACGAGCCGGAGGATCGTCTCGGGCAGGTCGGCGACCTCGGCCAGGAGCTGCAGCTCGCGCGATGCGGCCAGCACCTCGTCCAGCAGCTTGCGGGGTTCCGAGGGGCGCGGCGGGACGTAGAGGTTCTTCCGCCGGCCGCGCCGGTTGTCGTACTGCTCGGTCACCAGCTCGACCCGGTCGCGCTCCACCCCGAACAGGCGGGCGGCGAAGTTGCGCACGGCGGCGCCCGCGTCGATCCCGCTCTCGGGCTGCTGGACCGTGGCCGACGTGCCGACGCAGAGCACGTCCTCGGGCTTCTGGCCCGCGACGTGGCGCAGCCGGCGGATGAGGCAGGAGACCTCGGAGCCGAGAGCGCCGGTGTAGGTGTGCACTTCGTCCACGACGAAGAACCGGAGCGGCGCGTCGCGGAAGAGGTCCAGGTCGAGGTCCCGGAGCAGCAGGTACTCGAGCTGGTGGAAGTTCGTCAGCAGGATGCGCGGCTTGCGTTCGCGGATGTCCCGGCGCGTGAAGCACTCCTCCCAGGGGATCGGGACCTTCTCTTCCTTCCCCTCGCGGAGGAATCCCAGCTCGCGGGCGGTGTACGGACGGGACTCGCGCAGCCGGCCCTGCTCGGGCTCGCGCTCCTCGGGGGTGACGCCGGTGTAGCGGCCGAAGGTGACGCCGGTGCCGGCGAGCAGCGGCCGGAGGCGGCGGAGCTGGTCATCCACCAGGGCGTTCATCGGGTAGACGAGGACGGCCGCGACCCCGGGCGCGGCGCCGGCGTCGCGCAGGTGGAGCGCGTGGTCCACGACGGGGAGGAGGAACGCCTCGGTCTTGCCGGAACCGGTGCCGGTGGCGACGACGGTGTGCCGGCCGCCCTTGATCGCCCGCAGGGTCAGCTCCTGGTGCTTGTGGAGCGACTCGTAGGGGAAGACGGACTTCAGCACGGGGTGCAGGCCGAGCTTCGGGTCGGCGCAGAGGTCGGCGACGGAAGGGCCCTCCTCGAACGCGGAGTGGATGAAGACGTAGGGGCCCTTGGCGATCAGGCGTTCGCCGCCGAGTTCGTGGCGCAGGTGCCGCCGGACCTGCTCCTCCATCCCGCGGTCGGCGATGGGGAACGTGGTCATGAGGTACCGGCCGAACTGGTCGATCACCTCGGTGCCGAACTGGACGGGGTTGAGGCTCACGGCGCTGTTCCTCCCTCGCCACGGATCCGATGGGTGCCGGAGCAGCCTACCGAGGCTTCCCGGAAACGACAAGACGTCCGGCGCGGATCTCGATCCCGGCGGGCGCACGGTCGGGTCCGCGGCCGGCGTCCGACATGGCGGACGGAGCCCGGGCCGCGACACCGGTGCCGCGAACAAGGGAAGCCGCCATCGGCGGGATGTGCTAGATTCGAGCCCGCCCGGCCGGCGGGTCGGAGCGGCGAGGGGAGGCGACGGCCCATGCGCTTCCAGAGGCTGGTGCTTCAGAGATGGCGCAATTTCGTCCGGGTGGACGCGCCGCTGCGCGAGCGGGTGTTCGTCGTCGGGCCGAACGCCGCCGGCAAGTCGAACCTGCTGGACGTCTTCCGGTTCCTGCGCGACATCGCCGAGCCGCGGGGCGGCTTCCAGGAGGCCGTCCAGAAGCGGGGCGGCCTGTTGCGGATCCGCTCGCTGCACGCCCACGGTCTTACCGATGTCGTCGTCGATGTCGCGATGGACATCGACCGGGCCGCATGGCGCTACAGGCTGGCCTTCAGCCAGGACAACGCGCGACGGCCGGTGGTGAAGGAGGAGAAGGTCTGGAAGAACGAGGAACTCCTGCTGGAACGGCCGGACGCGGACGACCGGAACGATCCGGGACGGCTGGGCCAGACGCACCTCGAGCAGGTGAACGCCAACCGGGCCTTTCGCGACGTGGCCGAGTTCCTGGCCCAGGTGCGCTACCTCCACATCGTCCCGCAACTCGTTCGCGAGCCCGAGCGATATGCGCGGCGGAACGGCGTCGTCGACCCGTACGGCGGCGATTTCCTGGCCCAGCTCGCGCGGATGGAGAAGGAGCGGAAACGGACGCTCAGCTCGCGGCTGCGGCGCATCAACGAGGCGCTGCGCGTCGCCGTGCCGCAGCTCAGGGAGCTGCGGTTGCAGCGCGACGAGTCGGGCCATCCGCACTTGCTCGGGCTCTACGAGCACTGGCGGCCGAATGCGGGATGGCAGACCGAGGATCAGTTCTCGGACGGGACGCTGCGCCTGCTCGGCCTCCTCTGGGCGGTGCTTGACGGGCCCGGTCCCTTGTTGCTGGAGGAACCGGAGCTGTCGCTCCACGATGCCGTCGTCCGCCATCTGGCCCCGATGATGTGGAAGGCGACGCGCAAGAGCCGCCGCCAACTCCTGGTCAGCACCCACTCCGCCTCGCTGCTGTCCGACGCCGGCATTGGGCCGGAGGAGGTCCTGCTGCTCCGGCCGACGAGGGAAGGCACGGAGGTGACCGTGGCCGCGGAGCATCAGGAGATCCGCGCGCTCCTGGAGGGCGGTGTGCCCATGGGCGAAGCGGTGCTGCCGCGGGTCGCGCCGGCCGAAGCGCAGCTTCTGCTCCGGTTCTCGGAGTAGGTCCCGATGCCCGGGCCGGTCACGCTCGTCGTCGAGGGGACGGTCGACGCGGCCGTCGCCGAACGGCTGCTTGCCGAGGCTGGATGGTCGAGCGGCCCCAAACACGTCAAGCAGGGCAAGGCGGCGCTCGACCGCTGCCTCGACGGCTACGCCAACGCCGCGCGGTTCTCGTGTTGGCTGGTGTTGCGGGATCTCGACCACGACGCGGGCTGCGCCCCCGAGCTTCGCCGGAAGCTGCTGCGCCGGTCTTCGGCCCACTTCCGACTGCATGTCGCGGTGCGGGCGGTGGAATCGTGGCTTCTGGCGGACGCGGATGCCTTCGGCCGTTTCTTCGGCGTGGCCCCGGAGCGGATCCCGTCGCGTCCCGACGGCCTGCCTTCTCCGAAGCGAACGTTGGTCGAACTGGCCCGGCGGTCGCGGCGCAGGGAGGTCCGCGAGGCGATTGTCCCCGCGGCGGATTCCGGCGCCCAGGTCGGTCCGGGCTACACGGTGTTCGTCACGGAGTTCGCCTCGCGCCACTGGCGCCCCGGTGCCGCCGCCCGGCGCAGTCCCAGCCTCGAACGGCTCCGCGTCTTCCTGCGCCGGGTGTCCGGCCGGTAGCGTTCCGTGGGGGTGGCCGGCCACCGCCGGACGTCCGGTGCGGTTTCGGTCAGTCGTCCTGGGGCGTGCTTCCGCCCGAGGTCGAGACGACCGCTCGATACCTCGTCCCCCGCTTCTCGCCCCGCCGCTCGACCTTGCCCGCGTCGAGCAGCTCGGCGATGGCGTCCTTCCAGGCGGTCGGATCGATGCCCGACGCGGTGATGAGCTCGGCCTTCGAAAACCAGTCGCCGGACTGCTCCAGGGCCGCGAGCACCGCGCTCGCCGCCGGGGAGAGGCGCGCCGCCGTCGCCGGAGTCGAGCCGATCGCCGGGGACGCCGTGGCGGCGTAGGGCGCCGGCGGCTCGGCGGCCTTCGACGCCGGGGCGGCGGTCGCGGCGCCCGATGCCGCGGCTGCGGAGCCGAAGAGCCCGAGCTGCGTGTCGTCGTCCGGATGCGTGAGCGCGAAGGGTTGGCGCCCGCCGCTGGACTTCGGCGGCGTGTCGTCGGTCTCGCCGCCGGCGCCGGCGTCGTCCTCGTCCGCCTTCCGGCTCGTCTTCTTTCCGTCGTGCAGTCCCGCGGCGACTTCCTCGGCGTAGCACCGGTGGTTCAGCTCGAGCAGCCGGCGCAGGACTTCCTTGCGGGCCCGCTCGGAGATCGTGAAGCGCCATTCCGACTTCGTGACGGTGC
Organism: Myxococcales bacterium; assembly: GCA_012797735.1. Classification (GTDB taxonomy): domain Bacteria; phylum Myxococcota_A; class Polyangia; order DRWM01; family JAAZOP01; genus JAAZOP01. The sequence continues at coordinate 609 of JAAZOP010000608.1, read as the reverse complement.
GCGTCTTCCCGGTCTTCTTGTCCTTCTTCTCCTCGGTCGTCCTGGTTTCGACCCAGCCGTGTTCGAGGTCGAGGTCCGTCCAGCCGTAGGCGTCGCGCACGGCCAGATCCATCTCGACGTGGAGGTCCCGCAGCTTCCGGATGCCCGGATCCTTCTCCTCCGGGTCGTGGAACCGGTTGTACGTCGCCGTCAACCCCTCGTTGTTGGCCAGCATGAGCTGCCGCCGGTGCTCGTGGTACCGCTCCCCGATGCCGTCGAGACCGTCGAGCGAGGACGGGAAGGGGAAGGTGTCGAAGCAGTCGGACGGTGCATAGCGGAGCCGCGTGTCGAGCGTAGAGCAGCGTACCCGTGCCCACCCTTCGTGGAGCGTTGACTGCAGGATCGCGAAGAGTCCGTGGCTGTCGGATGCAACGACGACCGTTTGTTCGTTGTAGACTTGGCCTTTCGGGACGAAGTCGAAGAGTGAGAACTTGCTCACGCGCGGGCATACCAGCACCCTCTCCAGCGGCGCGATGGCGCGGTAGAGGTTCGGAGCGGTGGTGGCGTGGCGCCACCAGTATTTCCGCCGTTGCTCTGCGGTGGAGTACCCCGAAAGTCGTTGCCGCTCCG
>JAAZOP010000056.1 GCA_012797735.1 Myxococcales bacterium | reverse complement strand
GCCGGCCCCGGGCCCGACGACGCCGGCTCCGGTGCTGCCCGAGCCGAAGGCGGCGCCGGTGGCGGCGCCGGCGGGCGCCGCGCCGGTGGCGGCTCCGCCGGCCGCTCCGGTCTGGCATTGCGCCGCCTGTCGCCGGCAGTACGCCGCGGCCGGATTCTGCGGGGACGACGGCCTGTCGCTGCTCGCCGGTCCGGCGCCCACCGGGGCCAAGACCGTGATCTACGCGGCCTGCCCGAAGTGCGGTCGCGGGTATTCCCCGGAATCGAAGTTCTGCCCGGTCGACCACGAGCTGTTGCAGCCCTACGGACTCGGCATGAACTCCTATCGTGCGGGGCTCAAGGGTCGTCCCGAGCCGTTGGAGCGCAGTTGTCCGAAGTGCGGCGCGAGCTACCCCGGGTCGCAGCGGTTCTGCAGCCGGGACGGCGAGCAGCTCGTGCCGGCCCGGTAGTCCGGCGAGGAGACTCTTCGATGGGTGCGATGCGGGCGTTCGTGGCGGTGCCGCTGGGGGAGGAAGTGGTGCGGGCTGCCGCGCGGTTGTCGGGCGAATTGCGGCGGAGGCTCTCGGAGCAGGGGTACTCGGCCAAATGGGTGCCGCCGGCCAACCTGCACGTGACCGTGCGGTTCCTCGGCTCGATGGACGAGGCGCAGCTTCCGGCCGTCGCCGAAGTGCTCGGGCCGCTCGTCGCCCGCCACGCCTCGTTCCTGGCCACGCTGCGCGGGATCGGGTGTTTCCCCGACCCGCGGCGTCCCTCCGTGCTCTGGGCCGGGCTCGACCAGGGCGCGGCGCAACTCGAACGGCTCGCGGCGGAGGTCAACCAGGGGCTGGATGGTCTCGGCTTCCCCGAGCAGGACCGGCCGTTCCACCCGCACGTGACGCTGGCGCGGGCCCGGCGCGGCGTCCCCCCGCCGGACCTGTCGGCGCTGGTGGCCGAGCACGCCGCGGTCGAGTTGGGCTCGACCGTGGTGCGCGAAGTCGTCCTGTTCCGTTCGACGCTGCGCCCGAAGGGACCGTCGTACGATGCGGTGTGGCGCGGGGCGCTCAACCCGGGCGGCCGCCGCGAGGGGTGAGGAAAGGAAGGACACGGAAATGGCGAAGGTCGGGACGAAGTCGGCGGCGCGGGAGGACCCGCGCGGCAAGTCGCTCGAACTGGCACTGGCCACGATCGAGCGGCAGTTCGGCAAGGGCGCGATCATGCGCCTGGGGCAGGGGGAGGCGGTCGAGGCGGTCCAGGTCATTCCGACCGGCTCGCTCGGCCTCGACTTCGCCCTCGGCGTCGGTGGCTACGCCCGCGGGCGGATCGTGGAGATCTACGGCCCCGAAGCGTCGGGCAAGACGACGCTGGCGCTGCACGCCGTCGCCGAGGCGCAGAAGCTCGGCGGCATCGCGATGTACATCGATGCCGAGCACGCGCTCGACGTGTCCTACGCCCGCAAGCTCGGCGTGCGCACCGACGACCTGCTGATCCATCAGCCCGACTACGGCGAACAGGCGCTCGAGGTGGCCGACACGATCGTCCGTTCCAACGCGGTCGACGTGATCGTGATCGATTCGGTCGCCGCGCTGGTCCCCAAGGCGGAGATCGAGGGCGAGATGGGGGACCAGCACGTGGGTCTGCAAGCCCGGCTGATGAGCCAGGCGTTGCGCAAGCTGACCGGGACGATCGCGCGCTCGCGCACGCTGGTGATCTTCATCAACCAGATCCGGATGAAGATCGGCGTGATGTTCGGCAACCCCGAGACCACCACCGGCGGCAACGCGCTCAAGTTCTACTCCTCGGTCCGGTTGGACATCCGCCGTCTGTCCGCGATCAAGGTCGGCGAACAGGTGGTCGGCAACCGTTCGCGCGTCAAGGTCGTCAAGAACAAGCTGGCCGCCCCGTTCCGGGAGGTCGAGTTCGACATCATCTACGGCGAGGGGATCAGCCGGATGGGCGAGCTGATCGACATGGCCGCGGCCCAGGAGATCGTCGAGAAGTCCGGGTCGTGGTTCTCGTATGCCGGCGAGCGGATCGGCCAGGGACGCGACGCGGCCAAGACCTTCCTGCAGGAGCACGCCGACATCGCGCGGCGCATCGAGGACGCGTTGCGCGCGAAGTTCGGCATCGCCGCCGCGCCGACGACCGTCGTGCGGGGGTCCGAGGAGTGACGCCCTCCCGGTCGAGGGTCCGGCCGGCCGTCCGGGCGGTCGTCGCCCTGTGCCTCGCCCTGCCGCCGGCCGTCGCGGCCTGCGCG
>JAAZOP010000607.1 GCA_012797735.1 Myxococcales bacterium | reverse complement strand
GGGCGCGCCGCAGCCGCCCGAGCCGCCGCCGCCCCCCGCGCCGCCGATGGCGTCGGTGCAGGTCTCGGCGACGCCGGGGATGGCGTCGTAGCCTGAGCCGCAGGTGCCTCCTCCTCCTCCTCCTCCGTCGGTGCCGTCGGTGCCGGAGCCGCCGGCGGCGGCGCTCCACAGGCCGGTGGCGGGGTCGAAGGTGCCGGCGGACCGGGTGCAGCCGGCGCCGCCGACGCCGCTGCCGCCGTCGGCGCCGTCGGCGCCGTTGCCCCCCTCGCGGGGCAGGGTCGGGTTGTCGTCGCAGAACGAGCAGCTCCAGCGGTTGGTCACCGCGTCGTAGGTCCGCTCGCCCGCCGCGCCGGCGCCGGGCCCCTGTCCGTCGCCGGCCGCGGGATTGGGCACCGCGGCGGCCAGCACGGCCTCCATGTCGCAGACGCCGCCGACGGTGAAGTCGGTGCAGCCGGCGTTGCCGCAGGGCACGCCGTTGCGGCATCCCGAGGCGGGGCAAACGGCGTCGCCGCCGGCGCCGCCATCGATGTTCCGCGCGCTGCCGGGGCAGTACCGGCGGCCGCCCGCGCCGCCGGGGACGCGGACGCCGGTGCAGTTCATCGAGGCGGCGATCTGGCCGTTGGCGCCGTCGCCGCCGGCGCGACCGTCCAGGTCGCGCAGCGAGGTCATGCCCCAGCGGGCGAGGTTCTGCGAGGACGAGGCGCCGTCGGCGCCGTCGGCGCCGCGCCCGGCGTAGACGACGAGGTTGCGCAGCCGGACTTCCGGGCCGCAGCCGTCGAGCAGCACGGCGGTGGAGCCCTGTCCCGGCGCCACGGCGTCGCTTCCCTGGATCACCAGGCCGTCGACCTCGGTCGCGGCGGTGATGCCGCGACAGGTGAGGAGCGGCATGCCGGGCACGCGGCCCACCTGCTCGAGCACCACGGGGAACAACGACGGGTCGCGGTCGGAGAAGTCGGGGGCGTAGCCCCCGAAGACCGAGACGCCGGCCACGAGGTCGAGCGGTCCCGGGTAGCGGCCCCAGGAGAGCAGCACCGACTTGCCGGTGGAAGCGGCGCGGGCCACGGCCGCCTGGGGCGTCCGCATCGGAAAGACGAGCGTGCCGGGGTTGCCGTCGCTCCCGGACGGGGTGACGAAGATGTAGTCGGTCGTATCATCGATGTCGCCGTCGCAGTCGGCATCGACGCCGAGACGCGACGGGGGCCAGGAGCCGACGGTGCGTTCGCACTCGCAGCCGTTGGCCGGGATCTCGTCGAGGTCGACGAAATTCTCCGCGCATTCCACCGCGCAGTGGATCGGCGGGCCGGGCAGACAGGTGGCGACCATGTGGGGTCCAGGCGGCACGCACGGCCGGTTGCACTCGCCGCAGTGGTCCGGATGGACGTACTCGCCGGTCTCCAGGCGGAAGTCCTCGTCGGTCCGCTCGTCGCAGTCGTCGTCCAGGCCGTTGCAGGCTTCTTCGAACACGGCCTCGCAGGTGCCGAGCGATTCGCCGTCGCAGAGTTGTTCGCCCGCGCAGGCCTGGCCCCCGGTGGTCTCGACCAGGCACGGGAAGGTCAACCCCGCGTTCTCGGGGCCGCAGCCGCAGTAGCCGCTGCGCGGCCGGCACTGGCCGCCGCCGTCTCCCGTCGGGACGCACTCGAAGCCGTCCGGACACTCGTCGCCGGGTCGCGCGGAGCAGGCGGTGGCGCAGCGACGTTCGCCCGAGGCGGTGCCGAGGCACAGGGCGCCGTCGGCGTAGGCGGCGCAGTCGGCGTCGCGGACGCAGGGGAAGCAGAGCGGGGCGACGTCCGGCACGCAGGCGCCGTCGCCGGCCGCGTGGGTGCCGACGGGGCACTCGACGATCGCGCAGCGCCACGTGTCTCCCGCGGGGAGGCAGGCGGTGGCCGCGGCGGTGGGGAAGACGTCGGCGCAGACCACGCCGCAGACGCCGCAGTTGTCGGGCAGCGAGTAGCTTCCGTCGGCAGCGACGAAACCCTCGTCGGTCAGGCCGTCGCAGTCGTCGTCGAGGAAGTTGCAGACCTCGGGTCCGTCGCACCGCGAGTCGCAGTCGCAGCCGGGGCCGAGGGTCGTCGCGGCGAGCAGCAAGGCGAGCGCCCCGGGGACGTGTCGCCGGAGTTCATTCCACGACCACATCGCGTTCCACTCCATCGGCGCCGTCGCCGCCGGGGGCGGCACCGGGGCCGCCGCGGCCGCCGCGGCCCGCGTGTCCGAGGTTGACGGTGACGCCGGCGGC
>JAAZOP010000606.1 GCA_012797735.1 Myxococcales bacterium | reverse complement strand
GGCGGGGGCGGCGGCGCTGCGGGCGCATGGGCGGCGACCGGTGGCGGCGGCGGGACGACCGCGGGCGCGAGGGCGGCGGCTCCGGGGCCTCCGAGGATCCCGAGGTCGACCTGCGAGGGGGCGGCCTGGGGCTCGGCGGCCTTCGCCGCCGCGGAGTCCTCGTCGTCGAAGCCGGCGATCGGCTGCGAGCCGAGCTTGAGGCCGCTGCTGGCGGGGCCCAGGATCTGGGCCACGTCGGGGCCGGCGGCCTTGGTGCTGGCGGCCACGGCCTTGACCGTCTTGTCGATCGCGGCGTTGATGTCGACGGCGATCTGCCGGTACTTCCCGCGGAACAGGTAGGCGTTGAACCGTTCGTTCTCCTTGCCCTTCAGGATCAGCGCCTGCTTGCGGAAGAAGGCCAGGGGCCGGTCGCGCTCGAGGTAGATCCACAGCATGGCCAGGAGGAAGGCGCCGAGGCAGATGGCGCCGATGGTGACGACGGGCACCTTCGCGAGACTCTGCTGGGAGGCCTCCTTGAGGACGGTCCAGGGGCTGGCGACGGCGACGACCGGGCGCAGCACCAGGTACCCGGCGCCGCCGCGCGCCGCCTCGCCGCGCAGCGGGGCGAACATGCCGCGATAGCCGTCGCCCACGTTCACCAGGGGGCGGGCCGGTTGCCGGGCGTAGGCGAGCCAGTCCTTCGCCTCGCGGGCCACGGTGTCCACGATCACCTGCGGCTCGATTTCCGGCGCCGGAGCCGCCGGCGGGGCGTCCTTCGCCGCCGGCGCGGGCGGCCGCACGGACTTGGCGACCACGGTATCCCCCGCGAAGAAGAACAGCTGGGCGCTCAGGCCGGCCTCCTCGCGGATCTCCTGCGCGAACTCGTCGTCGATCGGCCGTCCGAGCAGCACGGCCCCGAGGTACTTGCCCTGATGGACGACGGGCCGGCCGGCGATCTGGTACATGAACGTCTTGCCCTTGATGCGCACGAGCCAGATGTCGTCCCGTTCTTAGCCGCGCAGCACGGCGCGCACCGACGGGAAACCGTAGAGCCCGAACTCGACGCCCTGCGCCTCCGGGGGCGGAAACGAACCCTCGTGCGCCACGACCTCGCCCCGCCGGTTGAGGGCCAGCAGGAACGGGCGCCGCAGGTCCTGGAATCTCGCCTTGAGCAGGTCGCCCAGCACGCCGCGCAGGGTGCCGGTCATCCGCCGGATCTGTTCCTCGGTCGGCGGCGCAGGGGTCGCGGCCGGCGGCGTTCCGGCCGGTGCGGCCGGCGCGGCCGCCGTCGCCTGGGGCGGCTCCAGCACCGACAACTCGGCCAGCGGCAACAGCGCCTCGCTCAGCGGCTCGCTGGCGGTGATCTCCGACAGCCGGTCCAGGTGTCCGCGAGCCTGCAGCTTGAGGCTGGACTGGACCTGCACGAAGTCCGCCTGAACGAGGTCGTCCACGTTCTTGCGCAGGCCGTCGTTCATCGAGTCCTGGAGCAGGTACATGACGGCGAGCACCAGGCCGACGGCGGCGGAGAGCAGGAAGTACCAGAAGCGGCTGACGAACATGGCTTCTCCTGCCTCCCTACCGGCCGCGGCCGCCGGGTGTCGTCGCCGGAGCCGGCGCGGGGGGTGGCGGGAACGCCGCCACGCACTCGACCGTCTCGGTCGTGCCCTGGGCGCCGAGGCGCACGGTCAGTTGCAGCACCGGCGCCGGGGCGCCGGCCGGTTCCGCGGGCGGCGGTGTTTCCGCCGCCGCGGGCGCCGCGGCCGCGGGCGCCGTCGCATTCGCCTCGGGCGCAGCGGGAGACGCCGCGGCCGCTCCGGGGGGCGCCGGGATTTCCAGCGGGCAGGGCGTGGCGATCCATCCCGCCGCGGGCGTCGGCGCGGACGAAGCCGCGGCGCTGGCGTTGAACACCGCCAGCGTGTACTTGCCGGGCGGGACGTCGCCCAGCGAGAAGGAACCGTCGGCGGCCGCGTGGACGAACCGCACCGGCTCCTTGTCCACGTAGACGTAGCCCCGCAGGAACGGGAAGTTCCGGCAGCGCACGACGTACAGTCCGGAGGTGTTGAACCGCACGCGGAACGACCGGCCGCCGTCGAGGTCTTCCTTGGGCAGTTCGGCGCCGCCCTTCTCGGATTCCACCGTGAAGTCGTGGTCGAAGAGGTCCAGGTTGCGCACCACGATGCTCTTCCCCTCCGGCACGAACGCCACCGCCGGCTGGAACGACAGGTTGCGCACGGACATCTCGGGCTCGGCCGTCGTCAAGGGGTCGAGGGGCTTGCCTTCGGCGGAGCGGACGAGGATGCCGAGTTCGTGGGTCGGGTCGATGACGACGGGATCGATCGAGGCGGCGCCGTTGCCCACCTCCCAGTAGCGTGTCGGCGGTCCCGGCTCGGGTTGGGCGGCGAGGCGTTGGTCCAGGGCGTTGAGCCACCCGGGAAGCACCTCGAGTTTCCCGCGCACCTCGGTCGCCCGGCCCGCGGCGGGCGCCGCGAGCAGCGCGAAGCCGACGGTCCACGCAATCATCCTGTCGGTCGGCTGCATGCCAACTTCTCCACCACCTCCGTCGGGCTCGCCGGCCTCCGGCACAGGAGGAGCCTCCGGAAGCGACACGATGCTAGCAACCCCACGGACGGACTGTCAATCGCGGCCACGGGGATCGCCCAGGGAGCTTGCGATGGTCGTGCCGACCGGGTATCCTGCCGAATGAGGATGCGCGCGTGAGCACGCAGAAAGTGGTCCGCGGCTATCGACTCATCCGACCGCTCGGGGCGGGCGGGATGGGTTCGGTGTACGTCGCCGAGAAGCTGGCGACGCATCAGCTCTTCGCCGTCAAGTTCATGCAGGACCACCTGGTGGCGGACGCGAGCTACGTGGTCCGATTCGAACGGGAGATCGGGGCGCTGCGGGCGATCCGGCACCCGAACGTGGTGGACGTCTTCGAGGCCTGTCTGCCCACGGCGGGTTCCAACGATCCGCCCTTCCTGGTGATGGAGCTGCTCGACGGCGAGGGGCTCGACCAGTTGCTCAAGCGCAAGCCGATTCTCCCGGTCGCGATGGCGGTCGAGATCACGCTGCAGGTGCTTGACGGCCTGGCGGCGGCGCACGCGGTGGGGGTGATCCACCGCGACCTCGGGCCGTCCAACGTGTTCCTCGAACCCCAGCCGGGCGGGAAGTTCCGCGCCAAGATCCTCGACTTCGGCCTGGCCCGTCCGATCAGCGAGGAAGGCGCGGGCAACGTGACCCAGGAAGGCACGTTGATGGGCAAGCCGGCCTACGTCGCGCCCGAACTGTTCACCCGCCAGGGGCTCGACGCCCGCTCCGACCTGTTCGCGATCGGCATCATGCTCTACCGCATGGTGGCCGGGCGTTTCCCGTACCGCGAGTCGGCGTCGCAGATGTTGTGGGTCGAGCGCTACACGGAGCGGGACCAGGTCCGGGAGTACCCGCCGCCGCGCGCGTTCAACCCGAACATCCCCGAGTCGCTTGACGCGGTGATCGTCCGCGCCACGCGACGGAATCCGGACGAGCGGTATCCGTCGGCGCGGGACATGCAGCAGGCGTTGTTGGCGGTCGAGGCGGACATCCTGGACGGCCAGGAGACGGTGATGATCGAGCCGTCGCCCCGGCCGCCGGGCGAGACCGGCAGTTCGACGCTCGTCGGACGTTCCCAGGTCTCGATGGCCCGGCCGTCGTCTTCGCGGCGCTGGTTGCCGGTGGTCGCGGCGTCCCTGGTGTTGGCCTGCGCGCTGGTCGTGGCGCTGCTGCTGCTGTTCGGCCGGGGCGGCGCGAAGGAACCGGCCGCCGCGCCGGCGCCGGCAGACGCCGCGGTCGTCGTCCTTCCGCCCTCGGTCGATGCGGGCCAGACGAAGCGCGTGCACCTGGTGGTGCTGGGCGCGCCGAGCGACGCCGTCGTCCGGGTCGGGGAACAGGCCCTGTCGGGTGACCCTCCCGAGGGCGACGTGCCGTGGGCGGACGGCGAGGTCGAGGTGGTGGTGGCGGCCCAGGGGTTCGAAACGTACCGGACCAAGGTGACGCCGGACCAGCACAAGACGATCCGTGTGCAGATGCAGCCGATCCTCGTGGCGGCGCCCGACGCGGGGGGCGGCGGGGCGGACGCAGGACCGGCGGAAGCCGGGCCGGCGCCCGAAGACACGGCCCGTCCGGTGCGCCCCGACGTCTTCCGGCCGCGCGACTACGGGCGCCGGCCGGACGCGGGAGCGCCGCCGCCGCCCGATGCGGCCTCGCCGCGGGACACCGCGGTGCCCCGGGACACGATCCGCGTGCCGGTGGACGGGGCCGGCCGGTTGCCGGAGGATCCGTTCGCCAGCGCGCGGCGGTTGCCGCAGGAGGCGCCTTTCTGATGATGCCGCGGCGTCCGAGGATCATCGGGTGGGGCCGCGCGATGCGGCCGTGGTTCGCGTTGTGGGGCGCCGTCTGGCTCCTCGGGACGGGCTGGGCCCTGGCGCAGCCGGCGGGGAACGACGACCCCTTGCGGCAGACGGCGCGCGAGCGATACCAGCAGGCCCGCAACCTCCTCGAGCAGGGCGACGCCGTCGCGGCCCTCAGCGAGTTCGCCGCGTCGTACCAGCTCTACGCGAACTGGCCCAGCCTCTACGGCATGGCGATGTGCCAGGAGGCCCTCGGCCGTCCGGCGGCCGCGCTGGAGTTGTACCAGCAGGTGCTGCGGGAGTTCGGGGAGAGCGTCCCCGACTCGGAACGGGTCCTGATCGGGGGCCGGATCGCCGAGATCCAGGCCCAGATCGGGACGCCGCCGCCGCCGAACGCGGCGACGGGGCGGCTGGCGGTCCGGAGCACGCCCAGCGGGGCGCTGGTGCGGGTCGATGGGACGGAGGCCGGGACGACGCCGCTGCAGATCGAGGTTTCCATCGGGCCGCACCGGCTCGAGGCGCGGCTGGAGGGTCACGAGTCGGCGACGCGGTGGGTCGATGTGGTCGAGGGGCAGACGGCCGAGGTCGAGTTCGGCATGGTCGCTTTGGGGGGCGCGCCGGGGGAGGGCGGCGAACTGCTTGTCCGGGCCGACCCGTCCGGGACGGTGTTCCTCGACGGCGAGCATCTGGGACCCGCGCCGGTCGGGCCCCGGGCGCTCGCGGCGGGGGAACACCGGGTGCGCGTGGAAGGGGACGACGGCCGCGTGTGGGAGGAGACGGTGGAAGTGGCGGCCGGGCGGACGATGGTCGTCGACGTCCGGCTGGGCGTCGCCGCCGGGCTCGACCCGCTCTGGTTCTGGCTGACGGCGGGCACGGCCGGCGCGCTGGCGGTCGGGGGCGCGGCCACCGGCGGGTACGTGCTGTCGCTGAAGGACGAGTACGACGACCCGGCGACGTCGCCGGCGCGGCGCGACGAGATCAAGTCGACGGGCGACCCGCTGCGGGTCGTGACCGACGCGCTGCTCGGAGCCGCCGGCGCGGTGGCGATCGGCGCGATCGCGCTGGCGGTGTTCACGGACTTCTCGGGCGAAGGCGGGGTTTCCGCCGACGTCGGACCGCTCGAGGAGCCTTCCCCGCCGGAATCGGCCTTCGGCGCCGCGAGGGAGTGGTGAGGCGATGGGCCTGCGATCGGCCGCGTGCTTCGCCTTCGCGCCGCTCGCCGTGCTGGCCGGCGGTTGCGAGGTGCTGGTGACGTTCGATCCCTGGGACGCCGCGGCGGACCGGAGCGAGGCGGTGGACGAGGGCGGCGGCGACGTGGACGTGCCGGAGGACGTCGACGTGCCGGAGGCCGAGGGCGACGGGACGTTGGAGGACGGCGAGGACGGCGAGGACGGCGGAGGGGTCTGCGGCAACGGGGTGCAGGAGCCGGGCGAGGAGTGCGAGCTGGGCGACACGCCGATCACCTGCCTCACCGCGTGCGCGACGCCGGGCACGCATCGCTGCGTGGACTGCCGCTGGGCGCCGTGCGAGACGGCCGACCCGGAGGTCTGCAACGACCTGGACGAGGACTGCGACGGGTTCACGGACGAGGACTTCCCGTGCCGGCGGGGCCGCAGTTCGCCCTGCACGACCGTCTGCGGGTCGACGGGCCAGGTGCTGTGCAACACCGACTGCACGTTGCCGGCCAGTTGCCCTCCGCCGGACGAGACGTGCAACGGCGCCGACGACGACTGCGACACGGTCACCGACGAGGGGTACGACTGTGCGGCCGGGGCGATCGTACCGTGCACGACGACCTGCGGTACGACCGGCAGCGGCACGTGCACGAGCGCCTGCGAGACGCCGCCGGCGACCGCATGCGCGCCGCCGGACGAGACGTGCAACGGGGAGGACGACGACTGCGACGGGTTCACCGACGAGGACCTGTGGGGCCCGGCGCCGGCCCCCGTCCGGATCACCAACTCGCCCGCCGCCTCCGAGCGACCTTCGCTCGCCTGGAACCCGACAAACCGCCAGTTCGGTCTGGTCTGGCAGGAGGAGACGGGGACCAACGGCGGGCACATCTACTTCACGCTGCTGGACGCGGACGGGGCCGAGGCGTTGGCGAGCGACGTGGAACTGGCCGCCGCGTCGGGGAGCGTGACGCACGAGCATCCGGCGGTCGTCTGGTCGGCCGCGCCCGGTCTCTCGCAATGGGGGGTGGTGTGGTCGCGCAACGAGACGACCAGTTCGAGCGAGATCTACTTCCGCTGGGTCGGGGCGGACGGCCGGTCGAGCGGGAGCGAGACGCGGGTGACCAACGCGAGCGGTACCTCGACCGAGCCGACGCTCGCCTGGAACGCCACGAACCGGGAGTACGGCATCGCCTGGAGCGATGCGCGGGACGCGAATCGGGAAATCTACTTCGTGCGCCTGACTCCGGCGGGGACGAAGCCCAGCGGTCACGACGACCAGCGGATCTCGACGACCTCGGCCTGCATCTCGTCGCGGCCGTGGGTCGCGCGGGGGACCGACTGG
>JAAZOP010000605.1 GCA_012797735.1 Myxococcales bacterium | reverse complement strand
CGCCGCTGGCGGCCGGCGCGGCCCAGGCGGAGCCCGTCTCGACGGCAGCCGCGCCGGCGGCCCCGCTGGCGGAGGAGCGGGTGTTCCGCGGACCGGACGACGTCCCGTTCCTTGTCACGCCCCGCTGGTCTCCCGCCGGCGACCGGTTGCTCGTCTCGGGGCGCTACGGCGTCGGCCTGTACGTGCTGGACGACCCCGCCGGCACCCTCCGGACGCTCGACCCCTCCTTCCAGGGTCGCGCGTACTGGTCGCCCGACGCCCTGCGCGTGGTGCTTCCCGTGCCGCACGCGCAGGAGGCGTTCGAGGCGATCGAGATCGCGTCCGGGGCCCGCGAGCGGATGCCGCGGCCGGCGTTCCTGCCGGAGACGATCCCGCTGTTCGAGGGGTACGCCGGGGCCGAGTTCCTCTTCGACGGCGACGGACGCCGGGTGCTCTATGAGGAGTACCGCGGGCGGATCGTCGCCTGGGAGGGGGACCGCCGCGCGAATCTCGCCGAGATGGACGCGTGGGGGCCGCGGGTCGCGCCCGGCGGGCGCCGCGTCGCCTGGTGCGAGGGCCACCTGCACGAGGCGGCGCTGGTCGTCGCGGCGCTGGACGGCACGGTGCTGTTCCGGGGCCGGGGCGCGCACCCGGCGTGGCTGCCGGACGGCGTCCGGCTGGTGTACGCCGAGCCGGCGCCGGACGTCGCGTACGACGGCCGGCCGTTCGTCGGTTTCGCCGACCTGTGGCTGCTGGACGTGCGCGACGGTTCGCGCATCCGTCTGACCGACACGCCGGACGCGATCGAGATGGAGCCGGCGCTCTCGCCGCAGGGGACGCGGCTGGCCTGGGCCGACTGGCGCGACGGCTCGATCCACGTCGCGCGCCTCGCCGCGGACCTCGCCGCGGAGGAAGGAGGCCGGCGATGAGCGCGCCGCGTTTCGCGAGAGCCCTCCTGCCGGCCGCGGCCGCCCTGCTCGTCGCGCTCGACGCCTCTCCCGCGCGCGCCGTGTACGAATGCGGCGGCGAGTACGACACGTGCGACTGCGGGCGGGCGAACTTCTGCATCTGCGACGGCACGTGCGGCAACTGCGTGTGGCATGCCTGGCATTCCGCCTGCTGCCACTGGGGCCGGGCGCTCGAATGGTGCACCGACGCCCAGTACTGGAACGACCAGGCCGTCTCGCACGGCTATTCCACCGGGATGACGCCCGCGGACACGGCGATCTTCGTCTGCGAGCCGAGCAGCACGTGCAGCGGCTACGGCCACGTCGGCTACGTGGTGACGGCCAACGCCGACGGCAGTTTCTCCTCGACCGAACAGTTCTGGGGCGGCCCGTGCGGAACCCACTCCCGCACGCGGCCCGCCGGCTTCGCCACGGGCGGCTTCATCTACAACCCCGGCGGGGTGACGCCGCCGCCGCCCACCTGCAGCGGCACCGACGGCGCCGCCTTCGCCGGCGAGACGATCCCGGACGGGACGCACTTCGCCGCGGGCGCCTCGTTCACCAAGACCTGGACGCTGCGCAACAGCGGCACGAGCACCTGGACGCGGGACTGCAACCACCGGCTGGCCTTCGACGGCGGGGAGCAGTTCGGGGCGCCGGCCGAGACGCTGCTGCCCGAGGGCACGACGGTGGCGCCGGGCGCCAGCTACACCTGGTCGGTGCCGATGACCGCCCCGTCCACGCCGGGCACCTACCGCGGCTACTGGAAGATGGACCGCTACGGCACCGCGCGGTTCGGCGACCGGGTCTGGGTCGAGATCGTCGTCGACTCCACGACGCCGCCGCCCCCGACCGACGCCGACCGGGACGGCTACGCGGCCGGGGAGGACTGCGACGACGGCAACGCCGCGGTCCATCCGGGCGCCGCGGAGAGCTGCAACACGATCGACGACGACTGCGACGGCGAGACCGACGAAGGGGTGCGCAACCTGTGCGGGACCTGCGGCCCGGAGCCGCCGGAGGTCTGCGACGGGGTCGACAACAACTGCAACGGCGCGATCGATGAGGGCTGCGTCGCTGCCGACGCCGACGCCGACGCCGACGCCGACGCGACGGGCGACGACGCGGCCGCCTCCGACGCGCCGATGGAGGTTCCGCCTTCCGACGCGGCGACGGACGGCGGCACCGACGGCTGGGTCTACATCTGGGTCGACGACGGCTGCGGCTGCGCCGTCCCGGGCCGCCGGACGCCGGCGGCCGCCGCGACGCTGCTGTTCCTTTTGGCCGGCGCCGTCCGGCTCCGCCGCCGCCGGCGCTGACCGCCGCGACCGGGGGGGAGGTGCGGCGGCGGCGCAAGGGCCGTCGCGCCCGTTCCTGGCGCGGGCAAGGGCCGCAACCAGATGCGACCCCAGCGCCGGACGTCGAGAGTCGAGAGTCAAGGGTCGAGGAGTTTCGTCGCGCGCCGCGACGAATGCGGAAGGCAGTCGATCAGCGGCGGGGCAGCCCGGAGCCGTCGTCCTCGGGCGGCAACTGGTACGTTCCGTCGAGGCGCCGGACCATCTCCGCGTACCGGCGGTCGAGTTCGACCAGATCGGCGGCGAAGGCCGTCTCGTCCAGTTCTCCGCGCCGCCGTCGCTCCTTGAGCAGTTCGCGGTGGTTCTCGTACCAGCGATCCGGGTCGAAGTTGTAGGTCATCCCGCCGGCTCCGCCTCGCGCAGCAGCCGGACCAGCCGCCGCACGCCGTGCCGCCGGTCGCTGTGCGCCTCCTCCGCCGGTCCGGTGCACGACGGACATCCGCCCCGGCAGCCGCAGCGCGCCACCAGTTCCTCGACGTCCGCCAGCAGCCCGTCGCGCATCACGAACAGTTCCTCGGCCAGGCCCACGCCGCCGGGATACGCCTCGTAGACGCACAGCGTCGCCGACTCCTCCTCGCCCTCCACGGTCTCGGAGAGGTTGACCACGAGGTCGCGCGGGTCGCACAGCAGCCGGAGGGCGCCCAGGTGGCGCAGGGCGTAGCCGAGACCGTGCAGGGCATCGACCAGCGCCGGGCGGCTCATCTCAGCCGCCTCGGCGAGCGACGCGGGCACGGTCCACCAGGTCCCCGCCGTGTGCGACTCCAGTTCCGGCAGGTGGACGTCGCCCCAGCCGACGTTCTCGTGGGTGTGGAACTTGATCTTCTTGTACCCGACCACCCGTTCCACGACCCGCACCTCGCCCCAGCCGACATCGACGCGCCCGCCGGCCGCGCGCGCCGCCCCCTCCCGCTCGAGCACCGTGACGCGGGAGTAGGTCTGGGCGTCGGTGTAGTAGTCGCAATCGACCGGCCGGACGAACGCCTTGCGGTTGTCGTAGTCGAGCTTCTCGACCTGGTACGTCTCGCCGGCGTGCTGGTAGACCGCCTGGTCGTGCAGCATCGTGTGGGCGCCGCGGAAATCGACCTCGCCCAGCACCTGGTCGCGCGAGACATCGACGACCACGAAGTTCTCGACGCCGATCGTCCGCAGGCCGACCTGCTGGGCGGGGTAGGCGTCCGCGATCCAGTGGTAGCGGTCGCCGCCGTCCAGCAGGACCTTCTTCTCGGCCAGGAAGCGCAGCACCTCCCCGGTGCCCTGGGCGCCGAGCCGTCCCAGCGCCTCGTCCCGCTCGAACGGCAGCTCGAACGCCGCGCACTTCACGTGCGCGAGCAGGATCTCGAGGTTGTCGGGATTGACGCGACCGTGCTCGACGCCGGCGTCCGTCAAGTATCCGGGCTGCGCGGCGACGTACTGCTCGAGGGGGCTCGAGCTGGCGACGAGCACGGCGACGCTGGGAGCGAGGCGCCGGCCGGCGCGCCCGGCCCGCTGCCACAGCGCCGCGACGGAGCCCGGGTAGCCCGCCAGGACCACCGCGTCCAGCGCACCGATGTCGATGCCGAGCTCCAGGGCGTTCGTCGCGACCACGCACCGCAGCTTCCCTTCCCGCAACCCGTGCTCGATCTCGCGCCGCAGGTTCGGCAGGTAGCCGCCTCGATACCCGGCCACCCCCTCGGGATCCCGCTCCCGCCGCCGCTCGTGGTCCCGCAGGTAGCGCAACACCAGTTCCACCGCGTTGCGCGACTGCGCGAAGACCAGCGTCTGCACCCCGCGATCGACCAGGTCCTGGGCCAGCCGGCAGGCGCTCTTGAGGTACGAGGCGCGGATGCCCAGGGCCGCATCGACGAGCGGCGGGTTGTAGACCAGCAGGTGACGCTCGCCCCGCGGCGCCCCCGACCGGCCGACCCACTCGACCGGCTCCTCGAGGATCCGTTCCGCCAGCTCGCGCGGGTTGCCGATCGTCGCCGAACAGCAGATGAAGGTGGGACGGGCGCCGTGGAAGGCCGCCACCCGCTTCAGCCGCCGCACCACGTTGGCCACGTGCGAGCCGAACACGCCGCGGTACTGGTGCAACTCGTCGATCACGACGTACCGCAGGTTCTGGAACAGCTTGGCCCACCGCGGATGGTGCGGCAGGATGCCGGTGTGCAGCATGTCGGGGTTGGTGACGATCACCCCGCCCTGCTCGCGCGCGACCCGCCGGACGTCGCCCGGCGTGTCGCCGTCGAACGTCACCACCCCGGCCGCAACCTCGGCGTCGCCGAGCAGGCCGCGCAAGGCCAGCTCCTGGTCGCGCGAGAGGGCCTTCGTCGGGAAGAGGTAGATCGCGCGCCCCGCCGGCTCTTCGAGCAGCCGCTGGGCCACCGGCAGGTTGTAGCAGAGCGTCTTGCCCGACGCGGTCGGCGTCGACACCACCACGTGGCGCCCCGCCGCCGCGTGCGCGAAGGCCTCGGCCTGGTGCACATAGAGCGCCTCGACCCCGCGCTTGCGGAGCGCCGCGACGATCCGCGGGTCGAGCGTCCCGGGCATCGGGGCGGTGACGGCCTCCTCCGCCGGCAGCTCGATGCGACCGACGATGCAGTCCGAAACCGGGGGGTGCGACCACGCCTCCAGCGTCGCCTCGACGCCTTCGGGAAACCGGCCGGGCAGGGTGCGCATGGAACGGTATGTACCACACCGGCGCGCCGGGGAAGAACCGCGGAAGCGCGGTTCTCCCGGCTCGACTACGCCGGCCTCGTCAACGTGCGGATTCCCTGGTTGACCTGCTCCACCACCCGCGAGGCCAGTTCCACCTGGTTCTGGAAGCGATGGACCACCACCTGCAGCCGCAGCAACTCCTGCGGGTCCGCCAGCCCGTGTTCCATCACCCGGCCGAGCCACCGGTCCAACTCCTTCTCCTCGGCCCGCATCTTCGCCAGCACGGTCCGGAATCCCGCCGCCTCGCCGCCGTCCGGCGCCTCGGTTCGTCGCGCGCCGACCGGCTCGAGCGCCGGGGTGCGGCACGTCCCTTCGATCGGTCGAATCATCCGCGCCTCCCTTCCCGCCCCGGGCCGCGCCCATCGCGCCGGGGCCGGCGAGCGTTGCGCGGCGGCGGCGGCCCGACGTATCTTCGGCCGATGCCGCGGGCTCCCGTGATGCTGGCCTTCGACACCTCGACGGCGACCGCCGTGATCGCCGTCGCCCGCGGCGCCCGGTTGCTCGCCGCCCGCGAGGAGCCGGCCCCGCGGGCCTACGACGAAGGCCTGCTGCCCCGCATCGAGCGGGTGCTGGCGGAGGCCGGCCTGGCGACGCGGGACCTCGACGTCGTCGCGTGCGGCCGCGGTCCGGGGTCGTTCACGGGGCTGCGGATCGCGCTGGCCACGGCCAAGGGCTACGCCTTCGGCCTGGGACGACCGCTCGTGGTCGTCTCCTCGACCGCCCCGCTCGCGCTGGAACGGGAGGCCAAGACCACCGTCGTCGTGCTCGACGCGAAGCGCGGCGAGTTCTTCGCGCAGGCCTTCGCGAGCGTGCGCCCGGGCCGAACCGCCGGGATACCGCGGGAAACGTGCCGGACGATCGGGCCGGCGCGCGCGCTGGCCGAGTGGCTGGCGGCCCGCCGGCTGCCGCGGCCGATCGCGCTGGCCGGCGAAGGGGTGCCGGCGGCG
>JAAZOP010000055.1 GCA_012797735.1 Myxococcales bacterium | reverse complement strand
TACGAACTTCGCGCCCGCCGTACTAGCATCCGCCCCGCGGCGGGGCGAACGGCGCGGGTGCCGGCGGCGCCGCCGAGCCGCGGGCGACGGTCGCGGCGGGAGCGTGACGCATGGAGCGCAAGTCGTACGACCTGGTGGTGGTGGGCGCGGGCCCCGGAGGCTACGTCGCGGCGATCCGCGCCGCGCAGCTCGGGATGTCGGTCGCCTGCGTCGACGAGCACGAGCGGCTCGGGGGGACCTGTCTGCGCGTCGGCTGCATCCCGACCAAGGCGCTGCTCGAGTCGTCCGCGCGATGGGAGGAGGTCTCCTCCGGGAAGCGCCTGGCCGAGCACGGCGTTCGGGTCGCCGGGGCCGAACTGGACCTGGCGGCGGTGCACCGGCGCAAGGACGGGATCGTCGAGGGGCTGACGGCCGGCGTCGCCGCGCTGTTCAAGAAGAATCGGGTCGCGCGCTACCACGGGCGCGGCCGCCTGGCGGGCGCCGGCCTGGTGCGCGTCGAGGGCCGGGATGCGCTCGAGCTGCAGGCCAGGCACGTGCTGCTCGCCCCCGGGTCGCAACCGGCGACGTTGCCCGGCGTGGCGCTGGACGGCGACCGGATCGCGACCTCGACCGAGGCGCTCGCGTACGCCGCGGTGCCGCAGCGGCTGGTCGTGATCGGCGCCGGCTTCATCGGCCTCGAACTGGGGACGGTCTGGCGCCGGCTCGGCTCGCAGGTGACGGTCGTCGAGTATCTCGACCGGATCCTGCCGGGCACCGACCTGGAGATCGCGCGCGAGGCGCAGAAGCTCCTGGCCCGCCAGGGGCTCGAGTTCCGCCTCGGGTGCCGCGTCCGGGGCGCCGGCGTGGAGCGCGGCGAGTGCGTGGTGGAGATCGACGGCCAGGAGCCGGCGCGCGGCGACCGCGTGCTGGTCGCCGTCGGACGGAAGCCCGCGACCGCCGACCTGGGGTTGGAAACCGCCGGCGTGGCCCTCGACGACAAGGGCCGGATCGCGATCGGCGACGGTTGGGCCACGACGGCGGCCGGCGTGTACGCGATCGGCGACGCGGTCCGCGGCCCGCTCCTGGCCCACAAGGCGTCGGAGGAGGGGGTGGCGTGCGTCGAGCGGCTGGCGGGGCGGGAAGCGCGCGTGGACGAGAACGCGATCCCGGGCGTCTGCTACACGGAGCCGGAGATCGCGTCGGTCGGCCGGACGGAGGAGGCGCTGCGCGAGGCGGGCGTCGAGTTCCGCAAGGGGGTGTTCCACTTCCGCGCGACGCCGCGGGCCCGCTGCCTGGGGGCCATCGACGGCCGCGTGAAGGTGCTTGCCGAGGCCGCCACCGGCCGGCTGCTCGGCGTGCACCTGATCGGGCCGCACGCCGGCGAGTTGATCGCCGAGGCGACGGCGGCGCTGGCGCTCGGCGCCACCGCGGCGGACCTCGCGGGGATCTGCCACGCGCACCCGACTCTGGCCGAGGCGCTCAAGGAGGCGGCGCTGGCCGTGGACGGGCGCGCGATCCACGCCTGACGACACGACGCGGCCGCCTCCTCCGCGAGCGGCCGCCCGCGTCCCGCACCGGCTCGCGACCGGTTCCGCGATTCCCCGGCGGCGGCCGCGGGACGGAACGTCCGGGGACGACGGCGCGGGCGGCCCGGGTCACGCGTGCGGGCCCGGGCCGTTGGGGCACCAGTCGCGCTGCGGGTCCCACGAGATGCAGCGGAAGAGGAAGGGGCAGCAGTGCCCCTCGCAGAACTAGGCGCCGTCGAACTCGTCCCCGAACATCGCCCCCGTGAGGCTCGCGCCGACCGAGATCAGGTGCATCGTGTCCGTGTAGGCGGACGTCTCGTAGATCGTGAAGTCCGACACGCCCGCGGTCTGATGCCAGTAGGCGTACTGCGCGAAGACCGGGCCGATCTGGAGGCGAACGCCGACTTCCCACGCCGGGACCGTCCCGTTGAACTCGCGGTAGGCGACCCGCCAGGGGCGTCCCAGGCGGCCGTAGACGCCGAGTTCCGGACTCCAGTCACCGTCGCCCATCGGACGCACGGCGGCGCCGGCGTCGAGAGCGTACCCGCTGGCGCCCACCTCGGGACCGACGCCCACCAGGAACCAGGGGCACTGCACCGTGATCCAGCCCCAGGCGGCGAAGAAGGAGTAGAGCCCGGTGCCGGGAGCGGCCCGCAGCGTGTCCTGGGCGAACAGGTAGACGCCGCCCATGAGGCCGACCGTGTCGGCCAGGACCGTTCCCCATCCGCCCGACAGGTGGAGGTCGAACCCCAGGCCCGACTCGCCGGGTTCCGCATCGATGCAACCCTGGAAGTTGTCGCATCCGCCGTGCCGCCCGCCGAAGACGATCGGCGTGATGGCCGCCTCAGCGACCGGCCCGTTCTCGACGCGGAGGGGATGCATCATCGGCGTCACGCAGCCGGCGAGCAGGCCTGCGGCGAGCGAGGCGGCGATCCGATGCGTCGTGGTCGTTCGACGGCCGTCGCCGATGCGCCTGCTTCTTCGCATTCGATGTGCTCCCGCCTGGGTCCCCCGGTCCGCACCGGCGGCTCCGCCCCCGGCGCGATCCGGATGCTGGCACGCGGAGAGGGATGCCGCAACCGCGACCGGCCGGATTGCCGGTTCGGGCCCGCCGTGCCAGACTGTTCCCTCGAACGGGCGGTTCGGCGGCGGCCGGGCGCGGGCTCCGGCTGGTGCGCGACTACGGAGGCGAGCGGGTGGAGGCGCGCGTCGATCGGGACCAGCTCGCGCGGGCGGTGGGCAACCTCGTCGAGAGCGCGGTCGCGGTCGCGCCGGAGGGAGGGAGGATCCTCGTCGCGATGGCGACCTCGCGTCTCCGCGTCCGGATCATCGACGACGCCCCCGCCTTCGGAGCCCCGACCGTCAAAGAACCAAAGAACCGAAGCACCAACCCTCACGGTCCGAGGCGCACGCAGCGGACATAGTTCGTACTCGTCTTGTCGTTGATGCTCACGTTGCCGAGGTTGAAGCCCACGCACCAGCCGTTGGAGGCGGACCCGGCAGAGGACGACGACGACCAGAACATGCCCGACGGCGTTCCCGGAAAGAAGGTCCTGTCGATGGAGGGCGAGGCCTGATGGTTGTCCACGATGCTGCGCAGCTCGTTGATGCTCGGCAGGTACCAGTCGGAGAAACCCGCCAAGGTGGAGTCCTGGCAGTAGTCGAGGGCCGCCTGCCAGGACATGGTGGATGCGGTTCCCGAGCAGGAAGCCGCGTCGCCGGTCATGCCTGCCGGGCAGCCCTGCCAGACGAGGCCGGTGGCGGCATCCACGACGACCGGGTAGCCGGCGGTCACGGTCCGGGTGAACCGCGGGACGGGGACGTCGCCCCGCAGCGGCCCGGCGGAAACGACGATGCAAATGGCGGCGATGACGACGGCGACAGGCTTCATCCTCGTTGCTCCTTCCGATCGGTCGCGACGCCGGCGGGCAGCACGCGGAGCGCGACCCGCCGCTGCCTCGTGGTCCGACCGACCCACGGTCCCTGCTCGACGACGGTCACGAGCAGTCGCAGGCGAACGGCCCGCTCGACGAAGCGCGATAGGTACCGGCGATGGAAGCCCGCGCGACGGCGGAAGCCGGGCCGCGGCGGGATCTCGCGCAGCTTGGGCCTGCGGGTGGCGAACCGCACGCACGGGCGTGGGCGGTACGTCCGGCCGGCCAGCTCCTCGTGGAGCGCCGCGAGCTCGTCGGCCAGGCACAGTTCGAATGCGACGGCCCCCGGTGTCGATCGCTTGCGCCGGCGGCAATCGAGCCAGGCGCGGTACAGCGCCTCGCGGGAGAAGGTGGCCGGCCGGGCGGAGGGCGTCATCGCTCCCCCGCCCGGCCGGCGCTGCGCTCCGGCTTCCACGTTCCGCGGCGCACGCAGCGGACATAGTTCGTGTTCGTCTTGTCGTTGTTGTTCACATTGCCGTTGTTGAAGTTCACGTTCCAGGCGTTGGAGGCGGTAGATCGGAAGATGCTCGTACTGCGCCATGCACTCGACCTCGCTCGGACCCGCCCGACGCGAAAGGACCAAAGGACCGAAGCACCAAACATCAAGTCCACCTCACGGTCCGTGGCGCACGCAGCGGACATGGAGCGTGTTCGTCTTGCCGCTGCTGTTCACGACGCCGGCGCTGAAGACCGCGCACCAGGCGTAGGAGACGGTCCCGGCAGAGGACGACGACGACCAGAAGTAGTCCGACGGCGTTCCCGGGAAGAAGGTCGTGTTGATGGAGGGCGCGGACGATCGGCCGTAGTCCACGATCGACTGCAGCTCGAACTCGTCCGGGAGCCGCCAGTCGGAGAAACCGCCCCAGGAGAGCGAGTCGCAGTCGGCCAGCGCGGACGACCAGGCACGCCTCGAAGCCGTGCCGGAACAGGAGGAGGCGTCCCCCGTCATCCCGTACGGACACCCCTGCCAGTCGAGGCCGGTCACGTTGTCGTGGACCACCGGCTGGTCCGCCACCGGCACGGTCCGCGTGAACCGCTCCGCCGCCGTGTGCGCCACGTCCCAGCCGTATTGCGCGTCCTGGCCGCAGAACGCCGTCGTCTCGCAGTCCGTCGTCCCGGGGGTGCCGGGGCAGGCGATGGTGGCGGAGGCATTGTAGCAGCTCCGCTGGCTCGTATCGGCGAGCGTCCAGTTCGGGCCGGGCGCGTTGCACGTCGCGTCCCCGCAGCCGGGCGAGACGCAGCTTCCGTCGACGCAGATGTCGTAGGAGCGATCGGAGGTCGTCACCGTCTCGCACGGCTTGAAGTTCGGCTGGCCGGTGCAGCTCGCCACGACGCAGATGCCCCAGTTCTCGTTGCAGACGAGGCCGCCGCCCGTGCAGGCCGCGTCGCCGGTGCACGGCGTGCCGACCGTTGCGCCGCAGCCCTCGTCGGTGGAGGTGTCGCAGTCGTCGTCGCAGCCGTTGCCGCACACCTCGCTCGCCGCGCAGCAGGCGCCGAGGGTACAGGTCGCCGAGCAGGTGGTCGTTCCCGCGACGCCGCAGGTGTTCGTGCACGCCACCCCCGTCGCGCCGCGGACGCAGGCGAAGGTCTCGTAGGTCGAGCCGTCGCAGTTGTCGTCCGCACCGTTGCACGACTCCGCCGGCGGCGTGCATGTGCCTTCCCAGTGGCACCCGACGCAGGCCTGGCTTCCCGTGGAATCGCAGAATGTCGAGCAGGAGCGCGGTGAATCCGAGTCGCAGTCCTCGCCGGACTCCACGATCCCGTTGCCGCAGATCGGGCCGGCATCGGCGTCGCCGTCCGCGTCCCCACCCACATCGGCATCGCCGTCCCCGTCCGCTTCGTCGGACGACTCGTCGGCGTCGGCGTCGGGTTCCACCTCGGGCGGAACCTCGCCGACGTCCACCTCCCCGTCGCCGTCCGCGTCCCCGCCGGCAGGGTGCGGTTCCAACTGGCACGAGGCCAGGGTGGCACAGGCGCAGCCGAGCACTGCGATGCAGAGAACGCGCATGTCACACCTCACCACGACACCGCCAGGCCGCCGAGAAACGCCAGCAGGCCGACCTGGGCCGCGTCCGCGCCGGACTCCTCGCCGCCGTCCGGCCAGAGCCCGAGGAGATCACCGCCGTCGCCGCGCCGGCCAGGGCCACGCCGAGCAGCACGTCGGTCGCCAGGCCCAGGTCCGCCGCCGCGTCGTGCAGTCCGGCGTCGGTCCCGACCGTCCCCGCGTAGTCGTCCTTGTACTTGAGCGCCAGGCCGCCCGTGACCGCCATGCCCAGGGCCGCGGCGCCGCCCACGGCCGCTGAGGCCCAGAACCACCCGCCCAGCCCGCCTTCTTCCGCCGCCGAACCGGTTCCGTGCTCCGGCCCTCCGGAACCCTCCCCCGCCGGCGCGGCCGCCACCAGCACGGCCGGTACGACGACCACCTCGCCCGCGGGCGCATCCACCCGCGCCGAGAACGGCTCGAACCCGTCGCGCCGCACCTTCACCTCGTGCGGACCCGGCGCCAGCACCTTGATCGCCACGCGCCGCTCGAGGAAGACGTGCTCCGCCTCGTACACGGCCCCCATTCCGCCCTCGCCGATCAGCCGGACGATGCGGTACTTGTCGTCGATGAGCCGGCCCGGCTGGAGCATCTCGCGACCCCCTTGCCTGCGCTCGTCGAGTCTACTCGGGTCATGGGCCGCGGACAAGGCAGCGGGCCGCCAGCCTCCCGAGCTTTCGGATGAGCAGCCCGCGCTCTACCGTCGCCAGCACCGGCGGCTCCGCCCCCGGCGCGATCCGGATGCTGGCACGGGGCGAGGGGAGCCGCAATCGCGACCGGCCGGGTAGCGTCAAGAGTTTTGTGTCAGGAGCAGAAAGGGGGTAGTTACTCCTTGCGAGCTGTTCTCGTGGGTGAAGATCGCGAAGAGGATGCGGTCCATGCTGGTTTGGTCGGAGAAGACACCCATC
>JAAZOP010000604.1 GCA_012797735.1 Myxococcales bacterium | reverse complement strand
TGGTCGGCGCGGGTCCCGAGAACCCCGGCGCGGCGATCGAGACGGGCAGCAACGCGGTGAAGCTGGTGAAGGCGTCGCCGCGGGACGAGGGGACGCGGTTCATCATCTACCTGCGGGCGCGGGCGATGCCCCGCTACACGATCGACCCCGACGGCAACGGCTTCGCCGTCACCCTGCTCGACTGATCCGCGACTCTCCGGATGCCTCGCGGCACGCCGCGCGACTCTCGACGCGCGGTCCGCAGGCAGGCCGCACCGGCTCGAAACTCCCGGCCGCGCCGCGGGTGCGGGCCAGCGAACGCCGGCGTACGTCCCCGGGTACCCGTTCACGGCCTTCAGCACGGCTGGCCAGAGAACGAGTGGCGCGCCGGCAAGGGCTGCGCCCGAGCCGATGCGCGGGGGGTCCGGGGGGGACGCAGAGGCCGCGCCTGGGGAGCCGCCGAATTCCGGCAGATGTGCGGCCGGGCGGTCCCCCCCCGGGTGAACGGATACGTTCCCGGAAAGCACGGCTCGAGGGTTCCGGCGGGCGAGCCCGCTCAGGGCGAGCCGCCGCACGAGACCAGCGCCTCGTACGCCTCGGTCGCCTGCGGCGGCTTGGGGTAGCGGCCCGCGTACGCATGGAGCACCCGCTTGAGCAGCGGGATTGCCTCGTCGCAGATCCGGTCCTCGGCGAGCATCGCGCCGAGGAACAGGGCGATCTCGGGGTCGTTCGGCAGGCGGGCGATGCCGGAGCGGAGCACGTCGTACGCCTCGTCGCGGCGGTTCACCCCGCGAGCGATGACACCGAAGGCCAGCACCGCCACGCGGAAGCCCGCGTCGTCCGCGGCACGCTCGACGCCAGCCCGCGCGGCGGCGAGCGCCTCCTCGATCCGGTCGAGGTCGCGCAGGTCGAGCGCGGCGGCGGCCAGGGCGTGCGCATCGGTTCCGTCGGCCGCCACCTCGCGCAGCAGGTCCCGCGCCGGATCCCGTTGCCCCGCGTCGGCCAGCGCGCGGGCCAGCGACACGCGGACGACGTCGTCGTGCGGGGCGCGTTCGAGCGCCGACTGGAGCAGTTCGACCCGTTCGTCGTGGCGGCCGAGGGCGGCGAGGACCTCCGCGGCCTGCAGCAACGGCTCGGGGTTGCAGTCGTCCAGCTCCGCGGCGCGGCGGAAGCTGGCCAGCGCCGCCTCGCGGTCGCCGCCCTGGGCCTGTTCGTACCCGAGGTTGTACCAGGCGGACGGTTCCTCGGGGAACGCCTCGGTCAGGCCGGTCAGGACCTCGATCGCCTCCGCGTGGCGACGGAGCTCGCCGAGGACGACGCCGAGGTTGTTGCGCGACTCGAACAGCGCGGGGTTGCGGCGCAGGGCCTCGCGGTAGTGGTCCGCGGCGCCGGCCAGATCGCCCCGGACTTGGCCGCAGACGCCGAGGTAGTGATGGAGCTCCGCAGGGTCGGCCTGGTGCTCGGCCAGCAGCCGTTCGAGCATCGGTTCGGCGTGGTCGCAGTCGTCCCGCGCGACGTACTCGATCGCCTGGGCCAGGGACGGACGCGGCTCCTGCGGCCGGGCCGTGCCGGTCGGCCCCGACGGGCAGCCGGCGAGCAGCGGGAGCAGCAGGACGAGCCGGGGATGGACCGGACGGGGGCGAAGGACGGGGGGCGACAACGGGGGCTCCCGCGCGCCTACTGGGTCTCGGCTTCGAGGGCCGAGAGGTCGGGAAGCTCGTCCAGATTCGGCATCAGCACCACCTCGATCCGGCGGTTCTGCTCGCGCCCCGACTCGGTCTGGTTGTCCGCGACCGGCTGGTACTCGCCGTAGCCCACGGCCCCGAGCACGGTCGGTCGGACGCCGACCTCCTGGAGGAACCGCACGACGGACAGGGCCCGTTCGGTCGACAGCTCCCAGTTGTCCTTGAATCGCCCGCTGCCGATCGGAACGTCGTCGGTATGGCCGGCGACCTGGAAGGTCCGGTCCGGGATCGTCATCAGCACCGCGGCCAGCTCCGAGAGGGTCTGGCGACCCATCTCGGATAGTTCGGCCGACCCCGACGGGAACAGCACGTTGCTGGCCATTTCCACGATCATCCGGCCGCGGTCGATCCGGACGCGCAGGCGGCCGGACTGGATCATCGCGCGGAACTTCTCGAGGGTCGCGCGGAAGGCGGCGAGCCGCGCGGCCTGCTGCTCCTGCTGCCGGCGCGCCTCGTCGTACAGCCGCTGGATCTCCGAGAGGTTCGCCTCGAGCTGCCCGGCCTGGGTGAACAGGTCGCGGACCTGTCCCTGCAGGCTGTCCCGCTCCGAGGTCAGTTCGGCGATCCGCTCCTGGTCCGCCTGGATCTTCTGGTCGCGCTCGGCGAGCTGGTTCTGCAAGTCGCTGATTTCTCGCAGCTTCCCCTGCCACTCCTCCTCGGAGTAGCCGCACGCCGCGCTTGCCAGCATGCCGGCCAGAGCGAGCAGGGTCCCCAGCATCCAGTTCCGGCTTGTCATGCTCCTCCTCCTTCCATGGTCGGGCGCCGCGGACACCGGCCCCCGAACCGGCAGGAAGGCATGATGGTCGCTCGGCGAGCGGGATGTCAACCCAGTTCGGCTCGGCCGAGGGGTGGACGGGTTGGCCGGTGCGTCAGCGGCGGGTACCGGCAGGTGCGGGGGACTCGGGCCCGGTCGCGCCGCGCGCGGCCGAGGCCGGCGGGGGCACCGGTGGATCGGCCGGTCGACCGGGGGGAGCCGCTTCCCTGGCGGCCGGCGGCGGCTTGTCGGCGGGCGAAGGGGGATCACCGTTGGGCGGAGCGGGCGGAGCGGGCGGCGCGGCGGACGCCGGGTCGTTGTCGGGCAGGGGCTGCGGTTCGAGCGAGAGCTGGCGGGCGTGTTCCGCGGGGAGTACGTCGAGGGACGGGGCGGGGGCGCCGAGGGGTGCGGTGCGCAGGCGGCGGCCGCGGCGGCGGAGCTTCTCGGGGCGGATGGCGAGGATCTGGTTGTCGAGCAGGCGGGCGGGACCGTCCTTGATCGCCAGTCGGCGGTCGTGGCAGGCCGGGTCCTGGCCGCAGATCGAGGGTCCCGGCGCCGGGTGTTCGTGGTAGGTGACGTAGGTCCCCTCGAAGTTGCGCAGCACGACGCCGTCGGGCGCCGACGAGATGAGGTAGGTGGGGCCGACCGGCACCTTGCCGCCGCCGCCCGGGCAATCGACGACGTAGGTCGGGATGGCGAGGCCGGAGATGTGGCCGCGCAGGGCTTCCATGATGCCGATGCCCTGCGACACCGGCGTGCGGAAATGGCCGATGCCGCGGGCCAGATCGCACTGGAAGATGTAGTACGGCTTGACCCGGGCGCGGAGCAACTCGTAGAGGAGCTGCTTCATGACGTGGGGACAGTCGTTGACGCCGCGGAGCAGGACCGACTGGTTCTGGACGGGGAAGCCGTGGTCGACGAGCCGCGCGCACGCCTCGCGCGCCTCCGGCGTCAGCTCGATCGCGTGGTTGAAGTGCGTATTGACGTAGATCGGGTGGTACTGGCGCAGCATCCGGCACAACGCATCGGTGATGCGCATCGGGAGGACGCACGGGGTGCGGGTGCCGATGCGGATGATGTCGACGTGGGGGATGGCGCGCAGGCGGCTGACGACCCATTCGAGCTTGTCGTCGGCGAACATCAGCGGGTCGCCGCCCGAGAGGATCACGTCGCGGATCTCGCCGGTCCGGGCGATGTAGTCGATCGCGGCTTCGATCTGGGCCTTGTCGAGCTGTTCGTCCTCCTGCCCGACGAGGCGGCGGCGGGTGCAGTGGCGGCAGTACATCGAGCAGATCGTGGTGAGGATCAGCAGCGCGCGGTCGGGGTAGCGGTGGGTCAGCCCCGGCACCGGCGCATCGATCTCCTCGGCCAGCGGGTCCTCCATGTCGCCGGTGGTGAGCTGCAGTTCCTTCGCCGTCGGGATGGCCTGCGCGCGGATCGGGCACAGCGGGTCCTCGGGGTCCATCTGGCTCGCGTAGTACGGGGTGATCGCCATGCGGAACCGCTTGAGGCAGGCGCGGACGCCGTCTTCCTCCTGCGGGGACAGCGGCACCACCTGCTTGAGCGACTCGACGTCGGTGATCCGGTTGCGGACCTGCCAGCGCCAGTCGGCCCATTCCTCGAGCGTGACGTTCTTCCACAGCGGTATCTCGTTCGGAACCCGCATGCGCGTCCTCCGCTGCCGCACCCTACCACCGCGGGCGGCCGCACTGTCAACGGCGCGGGCGCCGGTTCCCGCGTTGTCTGTCGTCGTTCGCCGTGGTACGAACGGGCGCGGAGGTGAAAGCGATGCACCGCGCCGTCGTCGCCCTTCTGCTGCTGGCCGCCGGATGTCCGCGCGGCGGGCCCGGCGCGGCCCGGCCCGACCCTTCGGCGGCCGACGCGGAGACCGGCGGGGCCGCCGATGGAGCCCTCGCCGGGCTGCTCCAAGGGCCGCTCAGCGCCGACGAGGCCGCCGCGCAGCTGATCCAGGTCGAGGTGGAGCCCGGGCGCGCCGTCGTGATCCTGCATTGCTCGTTCCCCGAAGCGTGGGTCGCCGCCGTGCCGCTCGAACTGGCCGACGGCGCCGACGTCGATCTCGTCCGCTCGGTCGTGCTGCTCGGCGCCGACCCGAACACGACGACGCACGTGCCCCAGCGCGAACGACTCGAACCCTACGCGGCCGTCGCGTGCGCCCCGGAAGGCGTGCTGCGGGTCGCTCCCGGATCGTGGCAGATCGTCGCCGGCCGCCGCGACCGCCTGAATACCCGCGAGGGGCGCGGGGCCGCCTGGCTCGACGTGGTCGAACTGGCCGCCGGCGACCGCCTCGAATACTACCTCGGTGCCGATGACCTGACGCTCGACGTTCCCGTCCTCCCGCGCTAGCGGGGCCGCCGTCCCAGGGGTCCGATCGGAGGACGTCCGGCGTGACCTCACGTCGCCGCGCGGCAGCGCTTGCCGGGGCGAGCTTCCCTGTCGAGGAGGGCCGGGTGCGGAAAGACGGGCGCTATGGTGCCGCGCAGACGCACTCGCCGCCGGGCGAGCACGATCCGCCGCAGCTCATGAAGCAGATCAGGGGATCGCAGCCGGACTTGTAGTCGCCGCTGACGTCGCTCGGGCCGCCGCCGTCCCCGTCGCCCGTGCTGCCGTAGTCCTCGCGCGGGACGTATTCCTCGCGCGCGTACTCCTCGCGGGCCGCGTCGTCGGGCCGGACGGCGTCATCGACGACCTCGGTGACATCCGGCGGCGGGAGGTCCGGCGGGGTGTCGATGATGTCCGGGATGTCGGCGTCGGCGTCGGCCGGCGGCGGGGTGTCGGTGCAGAAGCAGCTGTTGTCGCGGCACTCGCCGCCCGCGTGGTGGGACGCGATGCACAGGTTCTGGCACTCCGCCAGATCGCACGCGGGCGAACTGCTGTCGGCGCAGGATACGGCGAACGCCAGCGCGACGAGCACCCCCACGGCTCCCCAGAGGATCACGGACGATGTCTTCATCGGTGCGTCCCTCCTGATCTTGCGTGGAGTATACGCTGCCAGGAGCGGCGGTCAAGGGAATCGACGAACGCTGCGGTGGACGGTCGCCGCGGGTGCGCGCGGCGTCCGACGCGGTGCGTCAAGTCCGCACGGGATTCGCCGGGGGCTCGGCGACGTCGGGCTGCGGGGAGCGAAGGCGCGGATCTACGGTTCGGCGGGCGGCATCGGAGGACGGCTGCCCTGGGGGGAGAAGACGGCGTCGATCGGGCCGGAGCCCTCGCGGAGCACTTCGATCTGGCCGTTCTCGAGGATCGCGAGGACGGTGGAGGGGACGTGGCCGCCGGGGCCGGCGTCCAGGACCAGATCGAGGCCCGGGAAGATGCGGTCGATCTCGGCCGGGTCGGTTTCGATGCGGCCGTCCTTGGAGGCGGAGGTGGAGATGATCGGCTGGCCGAGCTGCTGGAGCAGCATGCGGGCGGCCGGATGGTCGGGGACGCGGATGCCGACGGTGTTGCGCTTGGTGAGGACGAGGCGGGGGACTTCCTTGGTCGCTTCGAGCACGAAGGTGTAGGGGCCCGGGACGAGGCGTCGCATGATGCGATAGGCGGCGTCGTCGACGCGGGCGTACCGCGCGATGTCCGAAAGGTCGTAGCACAGGAAGGAGAACGGCTTCTTCTGCGTCGCGCCCTTGATCGAATAGACGCGCTCGATGGCCTTGCGGTCCATCAGGTTGCACCCGATGCCGTACACCGTGCCGGTGGGGTAGGCGATGACGCCGCCGCCTTGGAGGACCTCGACGGCCCGGGCGATCTTGCGTGGCTCGGGATGCGCGGGATTGATGGGCAGCAACATGATTCTGATGCTCCTCGACGAGCGGGGCCGCTTCAGCGGTCCGACTTCTCGGCCGGCCGATCTTCGGGATGGAGCGGGAACTTGGGGGTCGAGCCGCGCGAGCGGAGGATGCGCTTGCGCCGCTTGCCCTGCTTGGTCTTCTTGCGTTGCCGGATCGAATAGGTCTGTTGGGTCGGGGATACCATGCCGTTTTCTCCACGGGGCCGCGCCGTTTGCGGTCGTCTCGGGGCAGCCCGGCCCGGGGGCCGGAATATTAGGGATCCGGGATCGGGTGTCAAGTAGAACCGCCCGCCCCGTCCAGGCACACTCGGGTTCCGGGTGGCGGCGGTCGCGGCGGAGGGTGCGGCCGCGGCCGGTGGAGGTGCCTCGTGTCGGGATGGGGCCGGGGGTGGGGGTTCGTGGTCGCCGCCGCCGCCCTTTCCGCCTGCGGCCCGCCTCCCGTCGCGCCGGCCCCGGGGCCCGAGGATGCGCCGGCCGTCGAGGCAGCAC
>JAAZOP010000603.1 GCA_012797735.1 Myxococcales bacterium | reverse complement strand
GCCCGCCCCGCACCTCAAGTGGCCGAACGACGTGCTGCTCGGCGAACGCAAGGTCGCCGGGATCCTGACCGACTGGGTCGGCGACGGCGCGGCGGTGGTGGGCGTGGGCCTCAACGTCGCCCAGACCTCGTTCCCCGCCGAACTGGCCGGGACGGCCACCTCGGTCGCCCTGGCCGCGGGGTCGGCGCCCGAGCCCGGCGCGGCGCTCGAAGTGCTGCTCGAGACGCTCGGTGAGGCGGTGTCGGCGTTCCGCGCGCACGGGCTGGCCTGGGTCGTGCCCGAATGGACCGCCCGGTCGGGCCTCTGGGGCCGGCGCGGCGCGGCGGCGGGCGTCGCCGGCGTCCTGCGCCGACTCGATCCCGACGGCGCCCTCGTGCTCGAGGCGGACGACGGCTCGGAACGCCGGCTGACGGCCGGAGCGGTCGAGTTGCTGTAGCGCGGGTCAACGGCCGTCCGGCACCGGTCCCCAGAACCACCCGGCCGGCTTCCCGCCCCCGGCGCCCTCGAACATCTTCTCCACCGCGGCGCGCGCCGCCGCGATGTCGACCCGCCCCTTCGCCGCCAACCGCTCGAGCAGCAGCTCGTGGTAGGCCGACGAGAAGCGCAGGAAGTGGGCGAGCGGCGCCAGATCGGGCTGCGCGACGCGGAGGGCGGCGAGCTGGTCGGCGGCGTCGCGCGCCTCGCGCAGCGTCGTGCCGACGTCGCTGCGGATCGAAGTCAGGGCGTCGTCGAGCGCGGCGCGCGTGAGGACCGCGCCGCACGAACCGCAGCGCGCCGTCGCTGCGCCCGCCCGGTCGGCCGCCTCCTGCGCGGCCTGCGCGGCGGAGTGCGCCGCGAAGATCGTCCAGCCGAGGGCGCCAAGCACCACCAGGCCCAGGACCAGCAACACGATGAACAGCTTCTTCTCGATGTACATCGCCCCAACCCTCCGCGGCCCCGACCCGGCCGGCCGCACGCCCGGTTGTAGCACGCCCCGCCGCGCAGGGGAGGAGGCGAACGACCGGAGTCCACGGTGCGGGCGCCGACCCGGCCGCCGCCGGACGACTCGGCCGGACCCGCGTCCAACGGGGCGCGGCGCGCGTTGCCCGGATGGCGCGCGACGACCGGCACGACCGAAGGGCTTCGAACTCGGGCGGGTTCCGGGAAGGCGGACGCTAGCGGATGGGAGGCGGGGGCGGACCGTCGACCGGGACCAGCACCTCGAACCGCGTCACCTCGACCGAGGCGACCTCGGCGCGGACCTCGTCGTCGGCCAACGCGAACGAGAGGCGGCGCGACTGTCCCAGCGCGCTGATCCGCAGCTCGCCGCGGATCGTGCGCGCCCGGGGCGTGGAACGACGCGCGCGGTCGGGCCGGTGGTCGTCCTCGTCATCCTGGGCCCGCCGGCCGGCGATCTCCACGTCGTCGCCGCCCGGCCCCGCCTTCGCGCCCTCGTCGTCCGCCTCGTCGTCGGTCTCGTCCTCCGCTTCCGGCTCCGGCTCGGCGGCGGCGTCGAGGTCGTGGCGGACGATCTCGATCCGGTACAGGCCGGTCTTGAGGCGGCGGAAGCCGAGTTCCTCGCGGCG
>JAAZOP010000602.1 GCA_012797735.1 Myxococcales bacterium | reverse complement strand
CGAGCCACCCGGCCCCGCCGCCCCGGCCGGCCGGCCGGAGGCCGAACCGCCCGCCGGACGACCGCCTGCGGCCGGAAACCAGGCCGGACGGTCCGCAACGCCCGAGCGGCCGCGCACCTGGAGCGAACGCTACGCGGCCGCGGAGGCGCTGCTGCGCGCCGGCGATGCCGCCGCCGCCGCCGCGGAACTCGAAGCGCTCGTCGAGTCGGCCCCGTCCTCCTCCGCCGCCGAAGTCACCCTGCTCGACCTGGCGCGCGTCTGCCGCCAGCAGCTCCGCGACCCGATCCGCGCCCAGACGCTGTACCAGCGCTACCTCGATCGCTATCCGAACGGCCAGCTCCGCGAGGACGCCCGCCTCGCCCTGTGCAACCTGCTGGGAGCCCGCGGCCAGGGCGTCGCCGAGCGCGAGTGCCTGCAGCAGTACCTGACCGAATTCCCCCGGGGCAGCGCGGCGGGGACGGTTCGCGCCCGGCTGGGACTGCCCTCGCCCCTGCCCTGAGCGCCGTCCAGCACTGCCCCACGCGACGCCGCGGGCGGTTGCCCGGCGACCGGCAGGTTGCTAGGGTGCGATGCTCGTGTCGGCCGTCGCACCGCTCGTCGTCGCCCACGTCTCGGATCTCCATCCGACCGGCGTGGCGCGTTTCCGGCCCGCCGACCTGGTGACCAAGCGCGGCCTGGGCTGGCTCAGCCTGGTGCTCGTCCGCCGGCGGCGGCATCGGTTCGATCGGCTGGCCCGCGTGATGGACGACCTGCATCGCGACCCGCCCGACCACCTCGTGGTCGGCGGCGACATGGTCAACCTCGGCGTGCCCGAGGAGTTCGCCGCGTCCCGCGAACTGCTCGGCCGCTCCGGTCTGCCGCCCGAGCGGATCTCGGCGGTTCCGGGGAATCACGACCGCTACACCTCCGACGCCTACCGGCGCAAGCTGTTCGAGGTCTACTTCGGTGCCTTCGCGCGCAGTGTGGCGCCGTTTCCCGACGACCTGTTCCCGTTCCTCCAATCCCGCCCCGGCCTGACCGTGATCGGCCTCTGCTCCGGTTGGCCCGCCTCCCCGATCCAGGCCCGCGGCACCCTCGGCGCCCGGCAGCTCGAACGTCTGGCCGAACTCCTGCGGCATCCCGCCGCCCGCCCACCCCTGCTCGTGGCGATCCACCATCCTCCGATCCCCTACGAGGACCCGCTCCGGCAGTGGCTCAACGGCCTCCACGACGGCCGCGCCTTGCTCGAGATCCTGGCCGGCACCGGCGCCGTGATCCTCCACGGCCACCGCCACCTGTCGCTGCACTGGGAAGTCGAAACTCCTCGCGGGCCGTTGCGCATCCTCGGCGTGCCTTCGGCGAGCGACCGGGGCGGCGGATCGCCCCGCACCGCCGGCTACCACCGCTACCGCTTCGGACCGGACGGATTTGCGGGCGGCGAGCGGCGGATCTGGAATCCCGTCCGCGGGGCGTTCGACATCCGGGAACTGCCGGCCGCCGAACGCGTCCGCCTGGAGGATCTGCGATGACCCCCGACGATCTGCTGGCCCTCGCGAGCGCGGGCCGCACCGACGAACTGCGACGGGCGCTGGCCGAGGCGCCGGCGCCGGCCGCCGAGACCCTCGTCCGAACGCTCGCCGAACGGTCCGCCGCGCAGGCGCTGGTGGAGCTGGATGCGGCCCCCGTGCCGCCCGGCGTGCGCAAACGCGTGCGCGCCGCGCTGCACGCGCTGCGGGCGCGCGGCGTCCCCACCCCGGCATCCTCCCGCGTGGCCCGGCTGGCGCCGGCCGCCGCGGAAACCGCGGAAGCCGCCGCCGAGGCGTGGATCGCCGTGCCGCGACCGGGCGTCCGCATGGTCCTCGTGCCGCGCGACGCCTCCGGCCGCCGCCTGATCGTCGCGATCCTCGACGAACAGGAGCGCATCTTCGACGGCGGCCGCTCGCCCCACGCCTCCGCGCGCGGCGTGCGCGAGGTGATCGAACGCGGCTCGGCCGAAGACGCGCCCTTCGTGCCCCTGCCGCCGGGCCATGTCGCCGGACGCCTCCGCGCCGCCGTCCGCCGTCCGCCGTCGCCCCACGGTCCGAACGCCGCCGCCTCGCGGACGGAGATCGCCGAGGCCCTGGCCGTGGAGGCGACGCTCGCCGATGCACCCCATCCCGCGCGCGAACTGGCCCCCGACGACCCCCACGAACGCGCGCGCGCGGCCGCCGCCCTGACGTTCTCCAAGCACGAATTGCCCTTCACCATCGACCGGCCGAGCCTCGCGGCGCTGGTCGACCGGCTCAACGCCCAGCTCCACAGCCCGCTCATCCTCGCCCCCGCCCTGGAGACGGAACGCCAGATGGAAACCCTGCGGGCGTTCGTGGAACGCGACCTGTCGCCCGAGTTGATCGCCGGACTCGGCCTGCGCCTGCTCGACCGCGCCTGGGTCGGCCGTTCCCGCGACGCGGAAGCGGCCCGGACGTCGGCCGCCGCCGGCACGCTGCTGCTCGAACGTCCGACCTCGCCCGAGGCTCGCGAGGTCCTGCGCGCGTTCGTCCAGGCCCACCTGCGTCCGCCGGACGCCGGGGACGACGGCCACGGCGCGCCCGAAGAGCCCCGTCGCCGCGGCGGACTGATCCTTCCGTGAACGGCGGCCGGGTGCCTCCTGCCGCGGCGCGTGTGGGCATCCCGTCCGCCCGAGTTCCGGTCGGCTTCCCGTGATCCCACCGCCGCTCGGGGGACGGCCCGCCTCCGCCCGCGTTCACCGGCGACCGGACGTTCCGCGCGGACGCGCCGCCCCCGTTCCTGGCGGTCCCGAAACGGCCGCACCATTCCGGACGGTCCGCGGCGGCGATGCGCCGCGGCGGATCAGACGTGCGCCGGCGCGGGCGACGGGCGCGACGGCTCGCGCCGCGCCTCGAGGTCGCCCACGACGTGGAACGTGAAGCGGCAGAGCGGCGCCCCGCGCGCGAGCGTCATGTCGCGCACCAGCACCAGGTGGGAGTCCCGCGTCAGCACCGGGGCCTCCGCGTCGCAGAAACACGAGGTCACCTCGGGCGCGCCCGCCGCGTGGCACAGCTCGTGGATCCGGCAGCGCAGGATCTCGAGTTGCACCGTGCCGGGTGCACCCTCGAGCCACCGCACCTCGTACACCCCCAACTCCTGACCGACCGACAGCGTCGCTTCCAGCGCCGCGGCGAGGTCGTCCAGCGGGTCGGTGCCCGGCGGGAGCGCGACCGTCGGCGCGGCGAGGCCGCGGGCGGCGGCGACCACCGCCGCCCGGACGCTCCCGAGCGCGCGATGCGCGCCGAGGCTCCTGACCAGCGCCTGGTAGGTGGCGACCGCGCCGACCACCGCATGCAGGATCGGCGTCGTGCCGACGCCGGCCAGCGCCGACTGCCGGCGCAGCGTGGCGGGGGACGCCAGCGCCGCCGCGGCGCGCATCTCGGCCAACACCCCGGCCTTCTTGCGGATTTCTGCGAGGTACAGGCCGAGGATCCGGGCCCGGTCGAGCGGCGAGGGGTAGAACGGGCTGGCGCGCATCGTCCGGACCGTATCGCGACAGCTTTCGTTTGACAACCAGGGATCCGTCCCGTATCCTCCATCCGTCCTCTTGCCGGAGGGGCGCACCGTGCTGCGGGCGGTCGCGTCTGGAACAGAAGGAGGGTGACCCGATGAAGCGTTGGATGCTGGCCCTGGCGATCCTGGGCATCGCCGCGATGCTCGGCTGCGGCGACGACGACGATGTCTCGCCGGACGACGGACGCACCGAGGTGCGTGACGACGTCGGACCGGAAGACGCACCGCCGGACGAAGTTGCGCCGGAGGTGGTGGAGGACGTGCCGGACGTCGAGGCCGAGGCGGACATCCCTGTCGATCCGTGCGGGGCGACGAGTTGCCCGAACGACCCGGTGGACGGGCCGATCGGCACCCCCTGCCTGGACGACCCCGACTGCACCGCGGGCTTTACCTGTTCGAAGGAAAGCATCGACGTGTTCGACGGGGAGGATTACATCAACGACCCGGGCGGCTACTGCCTGACCTGGGGCTTCGGCGCAGCGGGTTGCGACCCCGACGTCCCGTCTTCCTGCCCGAACGGGTCGAAGTGCATCTACTTCGGCGAGAACCCGACGACCGGCCAGGTCGCCTACGGCTGCATGGACAGCTGCTCGGCCGCCTCGTCCTCGGGCGTTCCGTGGACCAACAACTGCGACTGCCGCGACGGCTACGAGTGCGAGATCGCATACGAGCTGTGCATCTCGGGATGCAACCCCGAGAACGAGCGCGAGTGCTGCGAGATCTGGCATGACGGCGAGGGCGGCGCGCAGGACTACGCGCGGCAGACCGGCGAGGTCACGCTGCTGGGACCGGACCGTTGCACCAACACCTGCGATCCGTGCACCTACAGCTGTGTCAACAACGGCTGCCCGGGCGGCGATTGCCACATCGGCGACCCGTGCGAGCACGACGCCGACTGCCCCGCGGACTCGTACTGCATCAGCGAGTTCCGCGCCTGCGACGACCCGGACGAGTTCTGCTACTTCCCGGGCGGCGCCTGCTTCAAGGCCCGCTGCGACCTGGAAGGCCGCGAGTGCCCGGCTGGCTCCGGCTGCACCGACCTCGGCAGCGCGGATGACCCCTACATCGTCTGCGTGAAGCCCTGCGAGGTCGGGACGCAACCCGGCGACGAGGGCTTCGCTTGCCGCAACACCGGCGACCCGGGCCCCGATCCGGGCGACTACGCCTGCATCCCGATCTTCGACCCCGAGCTGGACTGGCTCGACGGCACCACCGCCACCGGCTTCTGTTACTACGCCGGCAACTTCCCGGGCGGCTCCACGATGCTCGGCGGCTCCTGCCTCGAAGACGCCGAGTGCAACTCGCCGTTCGGCCTGGGCGCCTGCATCGGCTTCCTCGACACGCCTCCGGACTTCTGCTCCGTCTACTGCAACCAGGCCGCGGCCGAGGCAGGGGCCTGCGAGACCGACACCGAGATCGGCACCGCCACCGGCGTTTGCTGGAGCGGCGTCTGCTTCGAGGCCTGCGAGAACCCGAACGCTCCGCTCGGCGCCGCCAACACCGGCTGCACCCTCGACAGCATGGGCTGCTGGCCCGCCACCCCGTTCACCAGCGGCGGGTACGCGTACATCCACACGGGCGAGACCTCGCCGGCCGGCTTCTGCTTCCCGGGCTGCACCAGCGACGCCTGGTGCGGCGAGCTGTTCGGCACCAGCGGCATCAACTGCGACGAGGCCACCGGCGTCTGCGACATCTTCGGCAAGTAGCGGTTCCGCGGCATGACCCGCCCGCCGCCGCGCGGCGGCGGGCGGGGCGCACCCTGCCGGATCCGCCCCTCGGGAGACTCGACCATGTTCATCTACCGCAAGCGACCCAAGAAGACCGACCGCAAGCGCTCCGTGCGACTCAAGGCCGCCCTCAAGGCCAAGAACCGCCGCCGCAAGACCAACGCCAACCGGTAGTTCGCGCTGCCTCCTCCGGTTCCGCGCAGGAAGCGTGATCCGGGCCCGGGCCTGCGGCGGAAAGACCTGTCCCGGTGCGGCGGGCTGTGCTATTCTCTCTCCTCTCCGGGACGAAGGGCGGCCGGACCAAGGGCGACGATGCGGAATGACGAATGGGTCGGGGATCCACCCGGCGTGAAGATCGTTCGGCCGGCAGCCCGACGGGAAGTCGAGTTCCTGCGCAAGGCGGCGCTCGGTCTGCTCGGCTTCGCCCCCGACCGGGACCTCGGCCGCTACATCGCCGAACGATTCCTGGAACTGGCGCCGGGCTGTCTGGTGGCCGTCAACGAATACGACGCGGCGACGGGCACGGCGCGGAACCGGGCCGTCTGCGGTGATCCGGACCGCGCGGCCCTCGTCGACAGCCTGTTCGAACGGCCGATCGGCGAGATGCGGTTCCCCGTCTTTGAAGAGGCACACCGGGCCTTGCTCACCGGACGGTTGGTCCGCGTAGAGGGCGCGGGACTGCACGACTTCATCTTCCGGCAGGGCGACCCGGCCGCCTGCGCCGAGATCGAACGGCGCCTCGGCATCCAGGGCATGTACGCCGTCGGCTTCAGCACCGGCGAACGCCTGTTCGGCAACGTCGCGATCATCGTGCCCGCCGGCGGAGAGATCACCGATCCGGGCCTCGTCGAGGCCTTCGCCCAACTCGCCGCCGTGGCGATCGAGAACCGCGCCGCCCAGGACGCGTTGCGACAGGTCGAGGCGCGCTACGCCCGGGTCGCGGCCAACCTGCCGGGCGTGACGTTCCAGTTCATCGCCCGCCGGGACGGCTCGATGGCCTTCCCCTTCGTCAGCCGCCGCTCGGTGGAGTTCTCCGGCGTCGAACCGGCCGAGTTCGAGCGGAACGCGGAGCGGATCTTCGAAATCGTGCATCCGGACGATCGGGCGGAACTGCGGGCGTCGATCCGCCGGGCGGTCGAACGGGTCGAGCCCTGGGCATGGATCGGACGCTTCCGCGCCCCCAGCGGCGAAGTCCGGTGGCTGCAGGGCCTGTCCCAGCCCGAACGTACGCCGGAGGGGGACCTGCTGTTCGACGGCGTGCTGATCGATATCACGGACCGCAAGCGCGCCGAGGAGGAACTGGCGCGGGCCAAGGCGGCGGCCGAGGCGGCGAGCCAGGCCAAGACCACCTTCCTGGCGAACACCAGTCACGAGCTCCGCACGCCGCTCAGCGCCGTCCTCGGCATGCTCAGCCTGCTGGCCGAGACGCGCCTCGACGCCCGCCAGCGCGAGTACGTTCTCACCGCCCGCGATTCCGGCGAGGAGCTGCTCCGGCTGATCGACGATCTCCTCGACCTGTCCCGCATCGAGGCCGATCGCCTCGAGCTGGAACGCCGTCCCTTCCCGACCCGCGAACCGTTCGCGGCCGTCCTGCGGGCCGTGGAACTGACCGCGCGGGACAAGGGACTCTCCCTGTCGCTCGACATCGCCCCGGACGTCCCGCCCCTGGTCGTCGGCGATGCTGGCCGGCTCCGGCAGGTGCTGCTCAACGTCGTCGACAACGCCGTCAAGTTCACCCCCACCGGCGGCGTGTCGGTGCGCGTCGACGCCGATGCCCCGCCGGAGCCGCCGGGCGCGACCCCGTCGCCGGACGACTCGGTGCGGCTCCACGTGGAAGTCCGCGACACCGGGATCGGGATCGCACCCCACCTCCGGGAGGAAGTCTTCGCGCCGTTCGTCCAGGGCGACGCGAGCACTTCGCGCCGCTACGGCGGCAGCGGCCTCGGCCTCGCCATCTGCCACCGGCTGGTCCGCCGGATGGACGGCCGGATCTGGATCGAGGGCCCGCCGGAAGGCGGCACCGCGGTCCACTTCACCGTCACGCTCGGCCGCGCCGCCGCCACGGAACCCCCGGCCGACCGATCGGCGGCCGGTGCCCGTACCCCGCGCTCCGCCGATGAGCGAGCCGCGCCGTCGCGTTCGATCCAGACGCGTCGTCGCACTGCCGCCACCCCCGGGTCACTGCGCGTGCTGCTCGTCGAGGACCACCCGGCCGGCCGGATGTTCCTCGAACAGACCTTGCGGTCGCTCGGCCACGACGTGCGGGCGGTCGCCGACGGCCGATCCGCTCTCGGCGCGCTCGCCCGTGCGACCCGCCGTCCCTTCGACGCCGTCCTGCTGGACCTCCAGCTTCCCGGCCTCGACGGCTACGCCGTGCTCGACGCGATCCGCGCCTCCCCCCGTCCGGCCGTCCGCGGACTGCACGTGATCGCGGTCACCGCCCACGCCGGCCGCGAGGAAGAACGTCGCTGTCTCGCCGCCGGCATGAACGGCTACCTCCGCAAGCCGGTGCGCCCGGAGTCGCTCGCCGGCGCGCTCGCCGCCGTGCCCCGCCGCCGCTCGTCGACTTGAACGTCCGCGCCCCCTCGTGCCGGGGCGCGCGGTGTGCCGTGCGTGACTGGCTACTCTTCTCCGGCCGGGATGAGAATCTCGGCGTCCGCGGTGACGCCGCCGCCACAGTCGAATCGGTAGCGGATCCGGCGCGCCTCGCCCCCGCCGGTGCCGGTCTCCGGCGCCTCCTCCGAGCGCTCCACGTGCACCCGGTTTCCGCCGGGGCAGATCGGAACCGCGGGACCGTCGGGCCGCAGTACGCTGCAGGCACGAGGGAGCGGCCCCCTGGCGCGCAACCGCGTGAGCCCTCGGCCGAGAAACGCCTCGAGCGGTTCGCCGGTCCGCGGCTCGCTCCCGAGCGCATCGACCGCGCGGGGGAAGCAGTCCGCGGCCGCCCGGAGGGTCGCATCGTCCCCCACCGGTTCGGCCGGTTGGTGCGAGATGCCGTCCGTCGGCTCACCCGTCGCACCCGCCGCGTCCGAGATGCCGTCCGCCGGTCCAACTGTCGCGCCCGCCTCGCCCGAGCCGACGTCCACCGATTCGCCGGTGGCGTCCGCCTCGGCCGTCATCCCGTTCGCCGGCCGACCCGCCGCGGCGGTTCCGCCCGATCCGACGTCGGACGGTTCGCCCGCCGGCTCCCCTGCTGCTGTGGCGGTCCCCGCTCCTTCGGGCGTCGCCGAGGAATCGCCCGCCGGGACGGATCGCGTCGAGGCGGACGGCGGACAGGCCGCGCCCGTCAGGAACAGCATCCCGCAACACACGAGAGCACGACGCATCGCAGAACCTCCTCCCTGCATGCGAACACTTGTGCTCGGCCCCGAAGTCCGGAACCGGGCTCGAGCGAACTCCCCTGTCATCCCCGCCCGTTCTCCGCGGACCCCGCGATGGCGGCCCGGACGGCTCAGCACGCCGGCGGTGCCGGCGGCGGTCGCCGGTGCGTGCACAGCGCCAGGACCGCCACCAGGACGGCGGCTCCGAGGATCGACCAGAAGACCGGGAACGGGCGGCCGCGGATGTCGATCACCCAGAAATCCCGCACGCCGGTGGCCTCGGACACGAACCGGCCGAGCAGCGCGCCGACCAGACCCACCACGATCGAACCCAGACAACCGTACTGGCCGCGGCGGCCCGCGATGCGCGCGCCGACCGACCCGACGACCAAAGCGACGACTAACGCGAGCAGGTAGTCCACGGTGCCGCTCCTGCTTCCGCACGCGGCACGCTAGCATGCGCCGTCACCTCGGACAACGGGCCGGATCGCCGCGGGGGATCGCCGCGGGCGGGATCGCCCGCGACACCCGGCGGCGATCCTAGCGGCACATCTGCTGCATCGGGGTCGTCGGACCCCACGAGCAGACGCCGGTCGAGGTCGAGCAGCCCGTGATGAAGGGACCCGTGACTCCGCAGGGCATGATGTCGCCCAACCAGCCTTCCTGGATCAGCTCGCAGCCGCTCATGGTCATGTCGCATTCGCCGTACAGGTTCCACCGTCGATCCGCCCGTCCGTTGCAGTCGTAGTCCCAGCTCGACCCCGAGCCGCACTCGTAGGCGGTCCGGAAGTAGCTGGTCTGCCCGGGGTAGACGAGGGGATTGCTGTCGCAGCAGTCGCCCGATCCGTTCGCGTGTCGAGGGGGCGCCGTGGCCGCGCAGACCGGCTCGGCGCTCGCGTCGCCCGACCCGTCTCCGTCGTTGTCCGGCCACCACGAACAGGCCGGCAGGCATTCGCCCCGGCAGCGGCCGAACTGACAGACCTCCGAGACGGTGCATGCATCACCGTCGTCGCACGCCGAGCCCGGGGGCGCAAACGGGTTCTCGCAAAGTCCGGTCGTTGCGTTGCATCGGTCGAACGTGCACGGGTTGCCGTCAGAGCAGTCCTTCGGCTCGCCCGTGCACACGCCTTCCCGGCAGGCGTCGTTGACCGTGCACACGTCATCGTCGTCGCACGTCG
Organism: Myxococcales bacterium; assembly: GCA_012797735.1. Lineage (GTDB taxonomy): Bacteria > Myxococcota_A > Polyangia > DRWM01 > JAAZOP01 > JAAZOP01. The sequence continues at coordinate 6,214 of JAAZOP010000602.1, read as the reverse complement.
TTCCATCCGTCGATGGCGTCCCGGGGACGCAGCGGCACGCAACGCACTGTTCCAGGCCATTGCACGCCTCGCCGTCGTCGCAGTCCGCCGCGGTCTCGCAGTCGCAGGTCGCGTCACTGCCATCGACGATATCGGCGATATCGACAACCTCGCTGAGGTCGCTGTCCTCGCTGACGTCGGTGACTTCACCGCCGCCTTCACCCTCCCCCTCCGGCGCGCCGTCGTCGAGGACATCGTCCGCGGACTCCGGCAGGACTTCGGCGTCGCCGAAGTCCGTGGCGCCGTCTTCGGACCCCTCGCCGCTCGAGTCGCCACAGCCGAGCGCGAATACGAACGCCAGACCGACCCACCAAGATGCTCTCGACATGTCGTGCTGAACCTTTCGACCCCCTTCCGGCCGGACCAACCCTCCAGCCACGGGCGTGCCGCTCATAATCATGATCCGCCGCGCCGTCAACGGCATCGGTTGCGACGCCGGGTGCCCGGGTTCCGGGCGGCCAGACACAGGCTCGTCGGCGGAGGTGGACGACTGACAAGTTTTGCCTGTGCCTCGAGGAGTGGTCCGCCGACGCCAGGGAGGCCGGGTCCAAGCGCCGCCAGTGGCTCGACCGCAGCGAGAAGCTCGGCCTGCGCGCCAAGCTCGCCCTGGACGACAACGGCATCGAGGGCGGGATGATCCAGTACGGACCCATCGAACACTCGAACGTGGGCGGCGAGGGGCTCCACTTCGTCTACTGCATCCACGTCCACGGATACCGGCAGGGGCGCGGCAACTTCCGGGGGCGCGGGATGGGCACCGCGCTGCTCGCCGCCGCCGAGGAGGACGCCCGCCAACGCGGAGCCGGGGGCATGGCCGCCTGGGGCGTGTGGCTCCCCTTCTGGATGAAGGCCTCCTGGTTCAAGAAACACGGCTATCGCAAGGCCGACCGCCAGGGCATCGCGGTGCTGCTCTGGAAGCCGTTCGCCGGTGGCGCGAAGCCCCCGCGCTGGTTGCCGCCGACGGGCAAGCGGCCGGCGCCGATTCCCGGCAAGGTGAACATCACGGCCTTCTCGAGCGGATGGTGCCTGGCGCAGAACCTGGTGTACGAGCGGGCCAGGCGCGCGGCGGCCGAGTTCGGCGACAAGGTCGCGTTTCGCGAGATCGATACCTCGACGCGGGACGCGGTGGCCGAGTGGGGGATCGCCGACGCCGTGCTGGTCGACGGCAAGAACCTCCAGAAAGGCCCGCCGCCGAGCTTCGAGAAGATTCGCAAGTTGATCGCCAGGCGAGTCGCCCGGCTGCAGTAGGCTCCGGGGTCGAGGACGGCGCCTGCCCGGCGGAACGCACGTCGCGGTTCCCGGGCGGAGCCGGGTTCCCCGAGCACCTGCGCCCCGATGTCGGCGGGACGCGACCGGAGCCGCGCCGGTGCGGCGAGCGCCTGCATCCCGAGCCCCGGAGGCTTCCCGGAAGTCGCGTCACCCCTCCGGTTCCCCTGTCTACGGCGGCGGAGCGAACGGATCCCCCGCGTCGTAGCGCGCCCGCGCGGGAAGGGAGTGGATCTTCGTCGCCCTGCCCGGATCGACCCACGGCCGCCCCCGCCGTGCGTCACACCGGGGTTCCATTCCGTCGCTCGGTCGGGCGGCAGCGTGTGGGTCCCGGCCGGGTCGGCGCAGACGCACGGCGCACCCCCGCCGCCGCACGTCTCGGGCGAGGTGCACGCGCCGCAGCGCAGCGTTCCGCCGCATCCGTCGGGCGGCTCGCCGCAGTCCGCCCCGAGGTCCTCGCAGGTTTGCGGCACGCAGGTTCGCCGCTGCAGGTCGTGATGCGGCGTTCGGTGGCGGGATCCGGGTTGGCCTCCGCGGGCGGGTGACGGAGCTGGAACTGCGGGCCGGAGAGCGTGGCCCGCAGGATGAACCGGGACTGCGGCCGCGGACCGACGAACCGGAGGACCGCGTGGCCGCAGCGGAGCGAGGATGGGTGAACCGCATCGCGCAGCCGATTCGACTCCCTTCCAGCACGGAGCGCAATCCGCGCTGCCGGACGAACGGTTCGTGTCTGCGAACTCGCGACGGTCAACCGGGGCGGGACGCGTGCGGGTCTCCGGTCGAATTCAGTTGCCTGCCGCGGGACTCGGCGCTATGAGTCGCCGCGCCGAAACCGGGGGGTGGAGACCGTCGTGGAACGGGAGCACTCGATGCCCAACGAGGGACCCAGTCATGGCGGGGATCAACGGCTTCGGCGGCCAGGCGCACTTCCTGGCGTACCTCTCGCGGATCCTCGGCCGCAAGGTTGAACTGCCCGAGCCTCATGCCGCCGGGCGGCTGATCGACCTGGTGGCGGTGGAGCAGCCGCCGTACCCGAAGGTCAGCGCGATGGTGGTCCGGTCGCGCGCGGGCGTGATGCGGGTCGACCTCGAGAAGGTCCCGCCGCCGGTGCTGGCGCAGGGACGTCGGGTCGATGCGACGCAGGCGGCGGCCGGCCCGCCGCGGCAGATGATGCTCTTGCCCAGCGAGTTCCGGGTGCACAGCCTGCTCATGGACAAGCAGGTGGTCGATGTGCAGGGGGCCAAGGTCGTGCGGGTCAACGACGTCCAGCTGCTGATCGACCAGCGCGGGGCCTTCGTGGTCCAGGTCGACGTGGGGGTGCGCGGGCTGCTGCGGCGGATCGGGATCGAGGCGCCGGTGACGCGCCTGGGGCGGCTGCTCGGATGGAAGACCCGCGAGAACCTCATCTCTTGGAAGTACATCCATCCGCTGACCGCGCCGACGGAGACCGGCAACGGCCCGGTCCGGCTGTCGGTCTCGCAGCAGGCGTTGCAGGAACTGCACCCGGGCGAGCTGGCGGACATCCTCGAGGACCTCGACCGCGAGAGCCGGATGGCGGTGGTGCAGCAGATGTCGCCGGAGACGGTGGCCGAGGTCCTGGAGGAAGTGGACGAGACGGTCGGCAAGTCGATCGTCGAAGAGCTGGCGCCGGAGGTGGCGGCGGACATCGTCGGCGAGATGGAGCCGGCGGAGGCGGTGGATCTGCTGTCGGAGTTGTCGCAGGACCACGCCGAACGGATCATGAAGCACGTGGAGAAGGACGAGGCGGAGGACATCCGCAGGCTCTCGTCGTACGCAGAGGGGACCGCGGGGTCGCTGATGTCGACGGACTTCATCGCCATGCCGCCCGAGACGACGGCGCTCGAGGCGATCGACGTCCTGCGCAAGCAGGCGTGCGACGTCGAGGCGATCTACTACGTCTACGTGACGGACCCCGCGGGCCACCTGCTCCGCGTCGTCTCGCTCCGCCAAATCGTGACGGCCAAGCCGACGGCTCGGCTCAAGGAGATCGGCGAAGACCGGCTGGTGTCGCTGCATCCGGACACGCCGGTGCGCGAGGTGGCGCAGTTGTTCGAGAAGTTCGGCTTCCTCTTCCTGCCGGTCCTGGAGAAGACCGACACGGGCACCCCCGGCCGGATGCTCGGCGTCGTCGGCCTCCAGCACGCCCTGGACGAGATCCGCGAGCACTTCGGCCAGGAAGGCTAGACGATGGGGGCCCGACTGCGAAGGTTCCTGCACGGCCGCATGACGCGCTTCGCCGCGTTCCTCGCCGTCGTCGGCCCCGGGATCATCACGGCCAACGTCGACAACGACGCGGGCGGCATCACCACCTACTCGCAGGCCGGCGCGCACTTCGGCCTGTCCACGCTGTGGGTCCTGCCGCCGGTGATGGTCGTGCTGATCATGGTCCAGGAGATGGTCAACCGCATGGGCGTCGTCACGGGCCAGGGGCTCTCCGACCTGATCCGCGAGCGGTTCGGGGTGCGCACGACCTTCTTCGTCATGGTCGCCCTCCTGCTCACCAACCTGGGCAACGTCATCGCCGAGTTCGCCGGCATCGCGGCCGCCCTGGAGATCTTCGGCGTCTCGCGCTACGTCGCCGTGCCCGCCTGCGCCCTCGGCGTCTGGCTGCTCGTCCTGCGCTGGCCCTATCGCACCGTCGAGAAAGTCTTCCTCGTGGCCTGCCTGTTCTACGTCGCCTACCTCATCTCCGGCGCGATGGTCGCCCCGCCGGCCGCCACGGTGGCCCGCGAGCTGATCCGCCCCCGGCTGCTCGGCGACCCCGAGTACCTGCTGATGATCGTCGGCCTCACCGGCACGACGATCGCGCCCTGGATGCAGTTCTACCAGCAGGCCGCCGTCGTCGAGAAAGGGGTCTCGCTGCGCGACTACCATCTCTCCGCCTGGGACACCATCCTCGGCGGCCTCGTCGTCACCGTCGTCGCCGCGTTCATCATCATCACCTGCTCGGAGACGCTCTTCCGCGCCGGCGTGCGCATCGAGACCGCAGGCGACGCCGCGCGGGCCCTGATCCCGCTCGCCGGCCGGCACGCCGGCTACCTCTTCGCCTTCGGCCTGCTCTCGGCCTCGTTGTTCGCCGCCTCGATCCTGCCCCTCTCGACCTCGTACACGATCTGCGAGGCCTTCGGCTGGGAATCGGGCCTGGACCACACCTACCGCCAGGCCCCGCAGTTCTACGTGCTCTACTCCCTGCTCGTCTTCGGCGGCGCCCTGACCGTGCTCTTCCCCGGCCTGCCCCTGATCGACGTGATGTACTACTCGCAGGTCGTCAACGGTCTTCTGCTGCCGGTCATCCTCGTGCTGATCCTCCGCCTCGCCGCCGACCCGCGGGTCCTCGGCGAGCGGATCAACGGGCCGGTGTACAACGTCGTCTGCTGGACGTTCGCCGTCGCGATCGCCGTGATCAGCGTGGTCTCGGTGGTCCTGGCGATCGCCGTCTAGCCCCAACACGCCCCGGTCGCCCCGCTCGTTTCGCGGCGTGCGGCCGCCGGGATGCCCCGTGCCTGCCGACTCGGCCGGCGCCGACTCGACCTCCGCCCGTCCGTCGAGGAAGCCGAGCATCGCGGCCAGCGGGTTGCCGATCTCGTGGGCGACGCCAACGGCGAGCCGGCCGACGCAGGCGGGCTCGACGAGCGGTGCAGCACCGGCAGGGGAACGCGCGTGGGCTGCGATTCGACGCGCGGCTTCGCCGGATGAGGTCGATCAGGGACCGGCGCCGTCCCGCTTGTCGGTCGCGCCCGCGCGCGGGACGATGATCACGACCGGCTTCTCGTCCAGGACCGCCACGCCGTCGCCGATCACCTGGATGTAGATCGTGAACACCTGGTCGCTCGTTCCGCGCGGCACGGTGTCGTTGCGCAGGATGACGAGGAAGCGGACGACCGTGCCCGGCGTCAGGTCGCGGAACGTGTCGAAGTAGCCGTCGCCGTCGGTGTCGGCGACGGTCGGCATCGCCGCCCCGGGCGGCGGCGTCGCCGACTGCGGAACGGCGTACTGGAAGAAGCCGTGCGGGTCGTCGCGCACGCGCGTTCCCACCGACTCGAACCGCATCGCGCCGACCAGCGTCGTCACGCCGGTCAGAATCGTCCCGGCCAGCCCGCTCCCGTCTTCGCGCACGTCGTAGACCAGCGGGCACATCAGCTCGCCGCCGACATCCTCCGGGTCGCGGGGCGCGCCATCGACCCCCATCGGGCAGGCCCCGCCGGTCGGCGGCACGTACGCCCGGGTCCGCCGGGCGGTCGCGAGCAGGCTGGGCCGCGCCCGCGAGGAGGTCGAGATCCCGACCACCCGGACGCTCAGGGCGTTCAGCGCCGCGAACGTCTCTTCGGCCGTGTGCGCCTCCGTGATCCCGGCCGCCCGGTAGCCCGACGTCGGGTCGGGGTCGAGCGGCAGGTGGAACGGCGCGTCGGTGCAGTGGATCACGATCGGAAATGCGCCGTCGCGGAAGCCGACGCCGCCGAGCGTTCCACCGCCCGGCGTCGCCGGGTCCGGCGCGAACGGCGGCACCGACCCGGTGACCAGCGCCCCGCTGGACGAGTCGCGGACCGACCAGGCAACGCCCGCCCCGGTCGCGATCTGGTACAGCGCTTCCAGGTCCGACTCGGCCTCGTCGCCACCGCACCCCATCGGCGCGTCCAGCGCGTTCACGCCGGCCTGCACCCGCGCGACGTCGGTCGTCACCTGCTGGTGGAGCTGGAACGGCGCGTCGTCGCGCCCGCCCGAACAATCGACGTTGCCGAACGGGTAGACCGGGAAGTCCTCGAAGCGGCTCACGCCGAACGCGCTGTCCGGGATCTCGGCGCGGATCCCCGGCACGATCGTCGTCGTCAGGGCCGACTGGATGTTGTTGATCTCCCCGCTGAACGAACCGGTCGTGTCGACCGACAGG
>JAAZOP010000601.1 GCA_012797735.1 Myxococcales bacterium | reverse complement strand
TCCGAGGTCTCGGCCCTGCTCGGCCGCATGCCCTCGGCCGTCGGCTACCAGCCGACGCTCGGCACGGACGTCGGCGAGCGGACGCGCGAGGGGAACGACCTGTACCGGGAGATGCAGGAGTCGAAGCTCCAGGACGGCTCCGCCGTCATTTCCAAGACCGCCCTGATCTACGGCCAGATGAACGAGCCGCCCGGCGCCCGCCTGCGCGTCGCGCTCTCCGCCCTCACCGCCGCCGAGTACTTCCGCGACGAGCTGGGCCAGGACGTGCTGCTGTTCATCGACAACATCTTCCGCTTCACCCAGGCCGGCTCCGAGGTCTCCGCGCTGCTCGGCCGCATGCCCTCCGCCGTCGGCTACCAGCCGAACCTGGCCACCGAGATGGGCGAGCTCCAGGAGCGGATCACCTCGACCAAGAAGGGCTCGATCACGTCGGTTCAGGCGATCTACGTCCCGGCCGACGACCTGACCGACCCGGCCCCGGCCACCGCCTTCTCGCACCTCGACGCCACCACGGTGCTCTCGCGCCGGATCGCCGAGCTCGGCATCTACCCCGCCGTCGACCCGCTCGACTCCACCTCCACCCTCCTCGACCCGCGCATCATCGGCCACGAACACTACGACGTCGCGCGGCGGACCCAGGTCGTGCTGCAGCGCTACAAGGACCTGCAGGACATCATCGCGATCCTCGGGATGGACGAGCTGTCCGAGGACGACAAGCTGATCGTCTCCCGCGCGCGCAAGATTCAGCGCTTCCTCTCGCAGCCGTTCCACGTCGCCGAGCAGTTCACGGGTCTGCCGGGGCGCTACGTGGCGGTCGGCGACACCGTCCGCAGCTTCCGGCGCATCCTGGACGGCGAGATGGACGAGATCCCGGAACAGGCGTTCTTCATGGTCGGCGGCATCGAGGAGGTCCTCGAGCGCGCCGAGAAGATGAAGAAGGAAGCGTGAGGACGGTCGAACGATGCCGCTGACGCTGGAGATCGTGACGCCGACCCGGCTCGTGCTGCGCAAGCAGGTGGATTCGTTCACCGGGCCGGGCAAGCTGGGCGAGTTCGGCATCCTGCCGGCCCACCGCCCCCTGCTCGCCGCCCTCCGCGCGGGCCTCGCCCGCTACAGCGAGGACGGCAAGGAACACCGCCTCGCCATCGGCCCCGGCTTCGCCGAGCTGGACAACGACCGGATCATCGTCCTCACCGACGAGGTGTTCGAACCGGAGCGGCTCGAGTCGCCGGAGGAGCGGGACGAGGCGCGCCGGAACGCCGCCGACGACCGCGACAAGGCCGACGCCGCCGTCCGCTCCTGGACCGGCCCCGTGACCGCCGACGAGTTCGAGGAGAACGTCCTGGCCCTCGAGTGGGCCCGCGCCCGCCTCGCCGCCCTCGGCGAGTAGCCCCCCTTCCCTTTTTCCGGCGGGACGACGCGCCGCGGCCCGTACGGCTTGACGACGGCGGGCGCGACCCGGCAAGCTCCCGTCGATGCGCGCGCCCGCGGCCCTGCTCGTTCTTCCAGCCATCTCGTCGTTCGCCCTGTCCGGGGCCGCCTGCCGGCGCGGCGCGACGCACGCGCCCGACGCCGCTGGCCGGCGCGACTCCGACACCGCCGAGACGGAGGTCGTGGTCGCCAGCGTCGCGGAACCGGCCGAAACCGCGTCGGACGCCCGGGATGGCGCCGGGCTGGCTCCGCCGACCGGCGGGCCGGATGAGGGGGAGTTCGGCGAGCCGACCGCGGGTTGTCCGGCAGGCATGGCCCCGATCGAAGGGGTGCAGGCCTGCATCGATCGCTGGGAGGCCGCGATCGAGGACGGTCGCGCGGTGGCCCGTCCCGGCCGGCGGCCCGCCGAGCGGACGAGTTGGCGGGAGGCCGATGCCGCCTGCCGGGCGGCGGGTCGACGCCTGTGCACGCTGGCCGAGTGGGAAGCCGCGTGCGCCGGCGCGGCGGGTCGCCGGTTCCCGTACGGCGACGACTTCGTCGCCGGCCGATGCCACGACGCGACGCGATCCGGGGACGCGGCGGGTCCCTCGGGCGGTCTTCCCGGCTGCGTCACCCCGGAGGGGGTGTTCGATCTCTCCGGGAACGTCTGGGAGTGGACGGCCGATGCGGTGCAGGAGGGCGAGGTCCACGAGTTGCGCGGCGGCGGTTGGGGCAACGGCGAGCCGTTGCTGCGCTGCCGTCCGGACGAGCGCCTGCTGCAACCGCCCGACGAGCCGCACACGGCGTACGGGTTCCGCTGCTGCGCCGACCGTTGACGCGACCGGGCCGGCCGTCCTCCGGCCGACGAGGCGTGCGGGCCAGGGTGTCGCCGAAGTCCGCATCGCCGGCCGGCGCGAGGCGAGGACCTGGCGTGCGGGCGGCGTGAGGTGCAAGACGCCTTGAGATGCCGTACACTGGACGCGTCCGGCCGGCGGGACGGCGCGGCGCGTCCCGGCCGGTTCGAGGAGGTGAAGGGATGTCGATGCGAATCGGCGTGGGGGTGCGTTGCGCGTGGGCGATCGGGACGTTCTGGGCGGCCGTCGCCTGCGGAGGCTCCGGCGGTTCGGGCGACGGCGGGGGTTCGTGCACCACGGCCCGGGACTGCCCGCCCGGGCAGGTGTGCGTGGCCAACCGCTGCGTCGCGGTCGATGGCGGCGCCGACGTGGGCGACGGGAGCGACGACCGGACGGACGGCGGAGGCGACGCGACGGGCGGCGACGGCGGCGAAACGGGGCCCTGCGTGCCGGCGGAGGAGCGCTGCGGCAACGGCGTGGACGACGACTGCGACGGCACGACGGACGAGGCGGACTGCCGGTGCCGGGCGGGGGAGATCGAGCCGTGCTACGAGGGCCCGGCGGGCACCGCGGGGCGCGGCGACTGCCGCTCCGGCGGCCGGGTCTGCGGCATCGACGGCCGGTGGGGCGACTGCGTCGGGCAGGTGCTGCCGGAGGAACCCGTCGAGGCGAGTTGCGACGGGCGGGACAACGACTGCAACGGGCGGATCGACGAGGGGATGCTCAACGCGTGCGGCGGTTGCGGGGCGCCCCCGCCGGAGGCGTGCGGCAACTCGCTGGACGACGACTGCGACGGCGCGATCGACGAGGACTGCGCCTGTGACCCCCTGTGCGCGCTCGACGATCCGGCCGACTGCCATCCGCCGACGCGCCAGCCCTGCTACCAGGGGCCGCCGGGGACGCTGGGCTTCGGCATCTGCCGCGGCGGGCTGCACGACTGCGTCCGTTCGGGCGACGCATGGGTCTGGACGCCGTGCGTCGGCCAGGTGCTGCCGCTGGCCGAATGCGAGGGCGGGGTAGCGGACGGGGTCGACCAGGACTGCGACGGATGGACCGACGAGGACTGCCTGCGCGACCGCGACGGGGACGGCGTGGCGCCGCCCGCGGACTGCAACGACCTGGATCCCGCGGTCCATCCGGGCGCCGCCGAGGTCTGCGACGGGTTCGACAACGACTGCGACGGCGTGCCCGACGACGGCGTGACGAACGGCTGCGGCGGCTGCGGCGCTCCGGCTTCCGACGAGACGTGCGGGGACGGGTTCGACAACGACTGTGACGGCGAGGTCGACGAGTTCTGCTCGTGCTCCGCGGGCGAGACCGCCTCGTGCTACGGCGGTCCGCCCGGGACCGAGTCCCACCCGCCGTGTCACGCCGGCACGATGACGTGCACGGGCGGCGAGATCACGAGCTGGGGTCCGTGCACCGGCGAGGCCCGGCCCGGCGTCGAGGTCTGCAACGGGGTCGACGACGACTGCGACGGCCGGACCGACGAGCCGGGCGCGATCGGCTCCAACGCCTGCGGCGAGTGCGTGTTCGTCGAGTCGTGCGACGGGATCGACAACGACTGCGACGGGCTGACCGACGAGGGG
>JAAZOP010000600.1 GCA_012797735.1 Myxococcales bacterium | reverse complement strand
TGGCGGTGTTGGGGGAGTCGGACGCGGCGGCGGACCTGTCGTTCCGGGCGTGGCGGCTGGTGCCGTCGTACGCGCCGGCGGCGCTCGCGGTGGCCGAGCGCCGGTTGGAGCGCGGCGAGCACGACGCGGCGTTCGCGATCTACGACGCGGTGTTGCGGGACAAGACCCGGCCGCTCGACGACGCGGATCGGTTGCAGGCGACGTTCCGGCGGGGCGCGTTGCTGGCGCGGATGGGGCGGAACGACGAGGCGGTGGCCGACTTGCGGGAGGGCCTGCGGATCGACGCGCTGCACTCGGGGCTGCTCAACGCGATGGCGGACGTGCTGGCGGACCGGGGGCGCGTGGCGGCGGCGGTGCAGCACTGCATCCAGGCCTCGCTGGTGGCCCACGAGTCGGCGCAGCGCGGCGTGCTCTACGCGCGGCTCGGGCGGCTGTGGGAGGACCGGCTGGACCGCAAGGACGAGGCGGGGGCGTGCTACGACCTGGCGATCGCGAACGGGGCGGAGGACCACGAGCTGATGGTGCGCGCGTTGCGGCACTACCGGCGGTCGGGGATGTCGGAGCGGGCGCTGGAGGTGATCGAGCGTCTGCTGCCGGCGACGACGGACGCGCGGGAGCTGGCCGAGCTGTGGACGGAGCGCGGCGGCGCGCTCGCCGCCTCCGACGAGGACCAGGCGATCGAGGCGTACGACATGGCGTTGTCGTACGACCCGGGCAACCAGACGGCGATCTCCGGCCTGGCGGCGATCCTCGAGCGGCGCGGGGACTGGGAGCAGCTGCTCCAGATCTACGAGGCGCGCGCGGACCAGGGGACGCCGGAGGAGCGGGCGTTCGCGTTGCGGAACCTGGCGGGCATCGCGCGGGAGCGGCTCCGGGACGACGAGCGGGCGGAGCGCTACGTGCGGGCCGCGGTGGAGCTGGCGCCGGCCCGGGAGGACTACGAGCTGCTGTTGCGGATCTACGGGGACGACCCGAAGCGTCTGGAGGCGCGGCAGGAGGCGCTGGCCGGCCTGATCGGGTTGGCGGGCGAGCGCCTGCCGCTGGTCGTCGACCTGGGCAAGGCGCTGGCCGCGGCGGGCCGGCGCCGGCAGGCGTGGTGCCTGCTCTCGCCGTTCGCCTACGTCTCCTCGACCGAGAGCGGGCTCAAGCAGCTGATGCTGGAGCTGCGCAAGCAGTTCGAGAAGGCGGAGAACGTGCAGGCGCTGTCGCCGGAGACGCACTACCAGGTGCGGCACCCGGAGCTGGCGACGGGGCTGTTCCAGGTATTCGAGCGTCTGGACGAGCTGGTGCCGTTGGGGCCGAGCACGCCGCAGGAGGCGGGGGCGGCCGGCGTCGGCCAGCTCGACCCGCTCACGCCGGTGGGCAAGGCGTTCGCCGCGATCGCCGAGCGGCTCGGGATTGCGGACCCGGCGCTGCTGCGGGCGCAGGAGTTGCCGCGGTCGTTCCACGTCCTCGACGCGGACACGCCGACGGTGGTGGTGCGTTCCGAGCTGTTCCAGCTCCTGCAGCCGGCGGAGACGAACTTCCTGCTGGCGACGACGCTGGAATCGACCCGGCCCGGCTTCCGGCTGATCCTGTCGCTCGAGCCGGAGGCGTTGCGCGGTCTGGTCGCCGCCCTGTTCGCGCTGACCGGGCTGGCGCCGGAGTCGCCGGCGGCGGCGCCCTGGGTCGAGAAGCTGCGCGAGCCGGCGGGTGGGCGGCTGGAGGAGTGGAAGGGGCTGCTCGAGCCGCTGGCGCCGTCGTTCGCGGCGGGGACTCCGCTGGCCGACCGACTGGCGTTCGGGGCGGCGGAGACGGCCCGGCGGGTCGGGCTGGTGGCGGGCGGCGAGCTGCGGTTCGTGGCGCGGATGATGACGCGGATCGAGCCCGACCTGCCGAAGCTGCAGATGTCGGGGAAGATGCACGAGCTGGAGGAGTTCCTGGCGCAGGCCCCCTCCGTCCTGTCGTTGCTCTCGTTCGCCGCCACGCCGGCCTTCGGCCGGG
>JAAZOP010000054.1 GCA_012797735.1 Myxococcales bacterium | reverse complement strand
GCGAACGGTCGCCGCGCCCCGTCCGGCGAGGAGGCCGCGGAGGAACGCATGGACCTCCTGGGCGTCGGCCGGGTTGGCGACCTTGCCGGTGCCAATGGCCCAGACCGGCTCGTAGGCGACGACGACGCGGCGCAGGGCGGCCTCGTCGAGGCCGTCGAGCCCGGCCTCGAACTGCGCGCGGACGACGTCGAGGGTGCGACCCGCCTCGCGCTCGGCAAGCCGCTCTCCGACGCAGAGGATCGGGGCGATGTCGTTGGCCAGCAGGGCCCGGAGCTGCCGCGCGACCTGCTCGTCGGTCTCGCCGAAGACGTGGCGCCGTTCCGAGTGGCCGACGAGGGTCATCGAGCAGCCGAGGTCGGCGAGCATGGGGGCGGAGATCGCGCCGGTGAAGGCGCCCTGGGGCTCGTGGTGCACGTGCTGGGCGCACAGGGCGACGGGCGTGCCCCGGACGACCTCGCGCGCGGCCGCGAGGGCGGTGAACGGAGGGGCGATGCCGACATCGACCTCGGGATGGTTCCCCGCCGCCTCGACGACGCCGCGGGCCAGATCCCGGGCGAAGGCGGTGGTGCCGTGCATCTTCCAGTTGCCGACGACGAGCGGGCGCATGGCGTTCCTCCCCCGACCTACTCTTCGAGGGCGGCGATGCCGGGGAGCTTGAGCCCCTCGAGCAGTTCCAGCGAGGCGCCGCCGCCGGTGGACACGTGGCCGAACATCTTCTCCAGGCCCGCCTGTCCGATGGCGGCGACGGAGTCGCCGCCGCCGGCGACGGTGAATCCCGAGCAGGAGGCGATGGCCTTGGCGATCGCGTGGGTGCCCTGGGCGAACGGCGGCTTCTCGAACAGGCCGAGCGGTCCGTTCCAGAAGACGGTGCCGGCCACGGCGATGCGCTCCTTGAAGGCGGCGACGCTGGCCGGGCCGATGTCGAAGGCGGCGCGGCCGGGGCCGACCCGGTCCGGGGGGACCGTCTCGCCGGCCGGCGCGTCGGCGTCCGCGGCGACGACGAGGTCCACCGGCAGGAGGACCTCGGCCCCCTTCTCCTGCGCGGCGCGCAGGAAGTCGCGGGCGACGCCGAGCTTGTCGGCCTCGACGAGGGACTTGCCCAGGTCCAGGCCGCGGGCGGCGAGGAACGTATTGGCCATGGCGCCGCCGATCACGAACACATCGACCCGGCCGAGGAGGTTGTTCAGCACGTTGATCTTGTCGGAGACCTTGGCGCCGCCGAGGACGGCGACGAAGGGCTTGTCGACCTTGCCGAGCAGCTTCGAGAGCGCCTCGACCTCGCGGAACATCAACCGCCCGGCGGCCCGCTCGGGGCACAGGCGGGGGAGGGCCTCGACGGAGGCGTGGGCGCGATGGGCGCAGCCGAAGGCGTCGTTGACGTAGACGTCGCACAGCTTGCGCAGTTCGGCGGCGAAGACCGGGTCGTTGGCCTCCTCGGCCTTGTGGAAGCGCAGGTTCTCGAGCATCGCCACCTGGCCGTCGCGCAGGTCCTGGGCCACCTTGCGCGCGCCGTCGCCGATGCAGTCGTCGGCCAGGCGGACCTCGTCGTCGAGGATCTCGGCGAGCTTCGCGGCGACCGGCTCCAGGCCGAACTCGGGGGCGCGCTTGCCCTTGGGCCGGCCGAGATGGCTGGCCAGGATGACGCGCGCACCCTGCCGGCGGAGGTGCTCGATGGTGGGAAGGGCGGCCCGGATGCGGGCGTCGTTCTTCACCCGGCCGCCCTGCAGCGGCACGTTGAAATCGACGCGCACGAACACCCGGCGTCCGCCCACGTTCAGGTCGTCCAGGCAATTCATCTTCGGCATCGCCACGCCTCATCCGCCGGAGGCGGCGCCGCTCCGGCCGTCGTCGTTCGTCGGTCCCGCCGGCCTACTGCCCCATCATCCGGAGCACGTCGAGCATCCGGTGGGAGAAGCCCATCTCGTTGTCGTACCAGGAGCAGACCTTGAGACACGTGTCGCCCACGACCTTGGTCAGCGCCCCGTCGACCGTCGAGGAGACGCTGGTGCCGTTGAAATCGATCGACACGACCGGGTCGTCGGTGTAGGCCAGGATGCCCCGGAGCGGACCCTCCGCGGCGGCCCGCAGCGCCCGGTTGATCTCCTCGGCCGTCACCTTGCGGGAAACCTCGACGGTGAGGTCCACCAGCGACACGTTGGCGGTCGGTACGCGGACGGCGTAGCCATCGATCTTCCCCTTGAGTTCGGGAAGGACGAGCCCGACCGCCCGGGCGGCGCCGGTGGTGGTGGGGATCATCGACATCGCGGCGGCGCGGGCGCGGCGGAGGTCCTTGTGCGGCTGGTCGAGGATGCGCTGGTCGTTGGTGTAGGCGTGGATCGTGGTCATCTGGCCGCGGACGATGCCGGCGGTCTCGTGGACGACCTTGGCCATCGGGGCCAGGCAGTTCGTCGTGCAGGAGGCGTTGGAGACGATATGGTGCTTGGCCGGGTCGTAGGCGGTGTGGTTGACGCCGTAGACCACCGTGAGGTCCGGGTCCTTGGAGGGAGCCGAGATCAGCACCTTCTTCGCGCCGGCCTTGAGATGCTTGCCCGCCCCGTCCCGCTCCGTGAACTTCCCGGAACATTCGAGGACGACCGTCGCGCCGAGCTGGCCCCAGGGGAGCTTCTCGGGGTCTTTCTCGGCGTAGACCGGGATCGACTTCCCATCGACGATCAGCGTTGACCCTTCGGCGCGGACGTCGTGCCGCAGGGTGCCGTGGACGGAATCGTACTTCAGCAGGTGGGCGAGGGTCTTGGCGTCGGTGATGTCGTTGACGGCGACGATCTCCAGTCCCGAAACCTTGCCCTCGAGCAACGCCCGATGGACGCAGCGTCCGATCCGACCGTATCCGTTGATGCCGATTTTCGTGGCCATGACCTGCCTCCTGCGGGCGGGCTCTTGCAGTCCCCGCGTCCGACCCGGGGCCGCCCGCGCGGCCGCGACCCTAGACGTGTCGCGGCGTTCCGTCAAGGGAGAGTCGAGAGGACCGGGTCGAAAGAACCGGGTCGAGCCGTGGGGTTCAGGTCTCGCCGGTGACGGTGGTGCCGCGGGCCGGGGGAGGCGTCCCGAGACGGGCGAACGGCTCGACGCGGGCGCCGGGCTCGATGCGGGCTCCGGTCGCCAGGACGTACGGCGAAAGCACGGCCCGGGGCCCGACGCGGGTGTCGCGCAGGATGCAGCCCGCGCCGACGGCGGCGCCCCGGCCGACGACGGTGCCGCCGAGCAGCTGCGCGCCGGGGCCG
>JAAZOP010000599.1 GCA_012797735.1 Myxococcales bacterium | reverse complement strand
TCGAGGACGATCCGGCCGGCGGGTCCGAGGTCGAAGTGTTCCGAGCCGTCGGCCTGGGGGGCGGGGGTCGCGGCGCCTGGAGCGGGGCGGGTGGCGCACGGGGGGAGGGCGGCGAGCGGCGGCGGCGCGGCGGGCGGCGTCGAAAGCGCGCGGACCAGGTACCAGGCGGCGATCGGTGCGACGGCGGCAAAGAGGACGGCGCCGGCAAGGAGGGCGGCGCGGCGGCGACGGGCCGCGCGGACGCGGCGGGGACCGACGTC
Source organism: Myxococcales bacterium (assembly GCA_012797735.1). GTDB lineage: Bacteria > Myxococcota_A > Polyangia > DRWM01 > JAAZOP01 > JAAZOP01. Next base: position 2,039 of record JAAZOP010000599.1, on the reverse strand, counting down.
GGCGACGAGTTTCGCGAGGCGGTCCCAGTCGGCCGCCCGCTCGTCGTCCGGGACGGCCTCGGCTGCCGCGCGCAGCCTGTGGCGCAGGCCTTCATCCAGGTTCATCGGACCCCTCCTCCACCAACTCGCGCAGCACCGGGTCGGCGGCGGCGAGCCGGCGCAGCTCGCGCTGCGCGTGGAAGATGCGCGATCGGGTGGCGGCGACGGAGGCGCCGGTGAGAGCCGCGATCTCGGCGACGTCCAGGCCTTCGAGGGCCCAGAGGGCGAACGCGGTGCGCTTGCGGGGGGCGATGCGGTCCAGGACGGCGTGGAGCCGGCGGAGTTGCCGGACGCGCCAGGCGGAGTCCTCGGGGCCGTCGGTCGCGGGAGCGGGCGGGTCGTCGGGCATCGGGCCGCGACGTCGCTGCCAGGCGGGTGGTCGCATGGCGCGGCGCGCCACGCGGACGGCCACGGCGCCGACGAACGTCGAGAGCGTGCACTCCCCGCGGAACGAGGGCAGCGCGCGGCAGAGTTCGAGGAAAACGATCTGCACCAGATCCTCCCGATCGTTCCGCGGACCGAGCAGGCGCAGCAGCAATCGCGCGACCCGCGGTCCCTGCTCGCGGGCCAGGGCGGCCAGTTCCGCCGCGTCGCCCGCGCGCAGCCGGGCGACGCGCGCCGCCTCGACCCCTCGGGCGTCCCCCGGGTCGTTCGGCGTCCGATCGCTCGGGGGCGCCGTCGTCACATTCGGTTTGTCGCCGGAGCGGGTCATGTTGATGAAAAGGACCTGCCGCCGGTCAGGCGCTGTCCCAGCCGACCGCCAGATGGCCGCGGAGTTGAAAGGCGCCCGCGTCGAACACGGGGTCGGAACCCTGGACGAACGGCCGGCTCTCGGGCGCCCACGCCACCCCGGTCCCCGCCTGGAGGAAGAAGCCGGCGCCGAGGTCGAGGCGGACGGTGGCGGTGAGGCCGAGCCAGCCGGCGGCGCGGCGCGCCCGGTCGAGCACGGCGCCGGTCGGCTCGCGGACGGTGAAGCGGGTGAAGGCGAAACCGAGTTCCAGGGAGAGCAGCAGGGCAGCGGGGCCGATGCCCCGGCCGAGCGTCGCCTGCAGGATCAGGTCATCGCGGTCGAGCGTGGCGGCGCGCGGGCCGATCCCGATCCGCTCGGGGAGGTTCCTTTGCTGGAGACCGGCGAGGGCGCCGGCGAGGGACAGGGCGCCGAACCAGTCGGAGCGGCGGCGGTCGAGGAGCAGTTCGATGGCGACGACGGGTTGGACGAGCGCCAGATCACCGGCGAGGCCGACGACCGAGGTTCCGCCGACGGCCAGTCCGAGGGCCCAGCAGGGCGGGACGGGACGCCGCTCGGTCGCGGGCGGCGGCGGTACGGCCGCGATGCGGGCCAGCGGGGTGGTGACCGCGAGGTCGAGCAGCTCGGCGGCGGCGAGGGCGGCGGTGTAGGGCGAGTTCCGGGCGACGTCGGCATCCAGCGGGCGGTAGAGCACCAGGCCGTCCTGGGGCCGGAGCACCCGCACGACAGCGTCGGCAACATCGAAGACGACGACGTACGCTTCCGGCCATTCCCGGCCTGCCTGCCCCATCACGGCGTCGGTGTCCCGGGGTGCGCCGGGGCGGCGGAGAACCACGGCGGCGTCGACGATTCCCGAGAACTCCGCCGCGGCCGCTTTGTCGGCCTCGCCGACGGTGACGACGGCCGCGGCGATCGTCTGTCCCGGGGCCGCTACCGGCCGCAGCAACGGCCCGAGTGCGCAGGCCAGGAGGAGGCCGGGAAGGACTCTCGGGCGCGGGGCTGTGCCGAGGCTCGAGCGTCTCGCCGGAGAGCGGTCCTGGACCAAGTCGCCATCCATCCTACTACCATAGCACGCGAACACCGACGAACACCCATCCCAGGTTCTTTCGGGGTGCTGCCGGCACGCGGGGGCGGGAGGCCGACAGGAGGGTCGGATTGCCATGTCGGCGCGCCCCCGAAGATTCGGTCGGAGCGGTTTCCGACGGTCTGCGTCCTGCCGGTGCGATGCCGGATCGGAGGTGCCGCGACCTCG
>JAAZOP010000598.1 GCA_012797735.1 Myxococcales bacterium | reverse complement strand
GAGGGAGGGCCGCGACCAGCCGGTGGCCGGGGCGGCCGGGAGACGGGCAGCTCGTCGGGGTCGCGCGGAGGAGCGAAGGCGGCGGGCTCGGCGGACACCCCGAGCCGCTCGAGATGGTCGCGGATGTCGTTCGGGTCGGTGACGGGGTCGAGGACCGCCATGCGGCCGCCGCACCTGGGGCAGACCAGCACGTCTTCCGCCCAGGTCCGTCGGAAGAGGTCGGCCCAATTCACGCGGGGCTGGCGGGCGAGCAGTCGGCCCTCATCGAGGCGCTTCCAATGCTCGACGGAGAGTCGAGTTCTGGGCCGGCACGGTTCCGGGCATCGGCTCGGCCGCGGAGTTGTCGGTCCCCGGCGTGATCGTCATGTTCGGCCGGCCCCGAACCGCCTCGACCTCCTCGGACGAATCGACGGTGTCACGTTCGAGGAGGCGTGGGCCGGGCGCGTCGAGACCCAGCTGGAAGTCGGCGGGACGCGCGTGCCGGTGCCGTACATCGGCCTCGAGGCCCTGCTGAAGAACAAGCGCGCTGCCGGGCGCCCGAAGGACCTCGATGACCTCCCCTTCCTGGAGGCTGCACGGTCCCGTCGGAAGTGAGACTGGAGACGCGCGAGCCCAGGCGAACATCGACAATCTTCTGGGACGCGGCAAGGACCAGGACGCAAATCCGGCGAAGACTGACGACCTGACGAAGCAGGAAGAGGGGACCGGCTTCGGATGGTGGCCACGGAGCGGCTGCGCCCTCGATGCGTCGTCGACCGGACGGTTGCGTTCCGGCGGCTGCGGCGAGCGGCGCAGTCGCCAGGAGGCACCGCCTGTGATCGGCGAACGCCGGAGGGTGGTCGAGGAGGCCGGCCGTCGCCGCGGGATTCAGAAGAACGCGTGAATGCCGGTGCCGAACGCCAGGACGAAGTCGTCGGCGTCGTGGGCCAGGTCGGGCGTGTTCGAATCGTCGAGACTCCAGGGGTGGTAGAAGAAGCGCAGCCAGACCGGGATCAGCAGATGGTCCGCGGCAATCTCGATGCCGAGTTCCGGACCGACGACGAGGCCGTCGGCCGAGACGTCGGAGGTGTTCGATCCAACCTCCACGGCCCCGCTCTCGTATCCGTAGCCCAGGAGGACCGCCACCGTGAACAGCACGTGTTCGCTCAGCGCGAGGTGCACGCGGACCTGCGGCAGCAGGTCGATGCCCCAGGTCGTGCGCTTCTCATCCTCGGACGTGTGGTCGTTCGAGTACAAGACGTCCAGTTCGAAGCCCAGTTCCAGCCACGAGAGCACGAACCAGCCGAAGACGGGCGAGAGCCCGAACGACAAAGCGTCGTTTTCCACCGAGATCTCGTCGCGGTGGTCGGTGTAGGTGTCCGTCCTCCAGAGCTGTCGGAGCGCGATCTGCCCGCCAAGCCGCAAGTCGCCCTGGCCGAGCAGGCCCGACTCGGGTTCGCCGTCGACCGGTTCGGGGCCCTGCGGCTGCGGGACGGGGGGAGGGACGTGCACACCAGCCCGCTCCAGTGCTTCTCGCGCGGCGGTCCGGACCGTCAGGGAGGGGTCTTCGCCCGCCGCCTCCCACACCGCCTGCAGGGCCTCGTCGCCGCCGATGGCCGCCAGCGCGACCACGACGAGGCGGCGGTTCTCCGCGACCGTTTCCGCGTGAAGCCGGCGGGCCAGGCTCGACACGGCGACCGGATCGCGCAACCTCCAGAGTCGGACCGCCGCGGCGGCGCGCACGTCCGACGAGTCGGACCGGAGGCGTCCCATCGCTTCCTGCACCGACCAGTCTTCGCCGAGTTGACCGGCATGGTCCGCGGCGGGTGTCACGGCGTCCGGCGCCTGTTCACCGGACGTCTGCGCGGCCACCCTTCCTGCGGGGGTTCCGACCGCGGCGATCAGGACCGCGACGAGCGAAGCTTGGCGCATCATGCTCCCCTCCCGGACCCATCGAGTGTCCTTGCGACTTGGCGCTCCATTCCCGGATGAGATGCTCGGCACCGTGCCCTGTCAAGGACCCGGGCGTCGGCCGCCGCGGTCGGGCGCGGTATGCTGCCGACCCATGACGCGGCGCACCGAACGCTACGCCTGCATCCACGGCCACTTCTACCAGCCACCGCGGAGCGTAGGAAATCCGACGCCCGTTTGGTTTCCGCCAAGCCATCCGCTCCTCGTGCTTCGATGGTCGAAACGGTGGCATCCGGGGCGAGTCGGGGCAACGGCGAGGTCGGGTGAGAGGCCCGAAGGTCAGCCCTGCGCGACCGGCGGGAGCTGGGAGGCGTCGTCGTAGAGGGGAAGCTGGCAGTCCTCCTGCCAGGGCGGGTCGGCGAACTCGTCGGACGAGGGCGGCGAGCCGTCGTCCGACGGCCGGCCGGCGGAGGGAGGGTCGGGACCGGCCGGCGTCCGGGGCGGGCGGGAGACGGGCAACTCGTCGGGGTCGCGCGGAGGAGCGAAGGCGGCGGGCCCGGCGGACACCCCGAGCCGCTCGAGGTGTTCGCGGATGTCGTTCGGGTCGGTGACGGGGTCAAGGACCGCCATGCGGCCGCCGCACCTGGGGCAGACCAGCACGTCTTCCGCCCAGGTCCGTCGGAAGAGGTCGGGCCAATTCACGCGGGGCTGGCGGGCGAGCAGCCGGCCCTCATCGAGACGCCTCCAATGCTCGGCGGAGAGCGCGCGAGGGACGGGTGTCGGGGCCGCGAGCAGCGGGTCGTCGCCTTCGCCGAGGGTTGGGCGGGCCAGGACGGAGTCGGGCGTCCGGGGAGGAACGGTCGGTGCCGGGTGGGTGGGCCCGCCTGCGGCCGGAGGATGTCGGCACGCGGGAGACGCCTCGGGCGGGCGCGGCACGATGCTGGAACGCCAGGGTGAGTTGGCAGCGAAGACTCCCGCGTGGCGAAGAAGTGGAAGCCTCGGGGGAGGCGCGAGGGCCGCCAACTTGGCCAGCAACTCGACCGGCGTCATCACGCGGTGCGTCCTGCCGGGACCCAGGGGATGGCGGACGCGGTAGGCGATGCGGCCGTCGGGGAGTTCGGTGAAGCGGTCCATGGCAAACGGCGGCCGCGTGATGGAACGGCAGAGCCGCTCGCGGCCGACGTGGTCGCCGGCCGGAACGCGCACCCCGGCGTGGATGTTGAATCCGGAGTCGTGCGCCGACCAGCGGCTCGAAGGACGCCCCGCCGGGACGTCGTCCGGGTTGGCGGTGGGTCCGTCGTGGGACTCGAACTCTCCGGCACGCAGGGCCAGCGTGCCGCAGGCTTCGAGGGCACTGGGGTCAAGCCCCTCGTTCGATCCCTCGCCCGCGAGCCGGTCGTCGCGCAACAGGCCCTTCCGCGCGAGCCGCCGCAGCACGCACCGGCGGACCGTCGCGACGACCCGGCGGAGGTCGGTCGGGGAGGGCGCCGGGACGCGATGGAAGCCGACGTCTCCCGCGGGTCGACGAACGAACACGCCGTCGGCCGTGAGGACATGTAGATGCGGCGCGAGGTTCAAGGCCCCGCCGCCGCGGTGCGTGGCCGCGACCGAGCCGGCGGCGGCGCCCGGTCGCCCGAGGCGTCGCCGCATCCAGCGGTGGATCGTCTCGACGTAGGCGCGGACGATGTACCGCAAGACGTCCGCGCGCATCGCCGCCAACAAGCGCAAGTCGAACGGCAGCGGGAGAACCCACTGCCGGACCGGCACGTCCGGCAGAACGGGGACCTCGGATGCGCCCGGTGCGCGGCGGTTTGGGGAGGTCCTTACGCCAACCTCCGGTGTCAGGTCTTCGGCGTTGGTGGACGCCGAAGCGCCCGGAGTCCGCCGATCAGTCCCACGATGGATGCAGCGAGGCACAGCCAAAGACCGATCCCTACGCTGACCGAAACCGCGATTCGTCCGCGCGATTTGGAGTTGATCCGGTTTCGTCGACGGTTTCGGGCTTGGCGGTCTGGTGCCGCCAAGCAGGGAACTTGATACCCGATCGGCGACCACGTGTCGAGGTCGAGTCGGTTCACGGTCGGGCCTCCTGCGAGGGGCTCGCCGCCGCGGAGGGCGCGCACCGCCGGCG
>JAAZOP010000597.1 GCA_012797735.1 Myxococcales bacterium | reverse complement strand
GCTGACGCAGCCGGTCGAGGAGACTCCGCCGGCGCTCCCCCCGGCCCCGCTCGGCGCCGGCTCGCCGCCGGCCGGAGACCGCCCGACGAGCGCCGGCGCGGTTCCGGAACCGCGGTCGGCGCGGGCCGACGACCCGGGCAGCCGCGGCAACGGTCTCGACGCCTTCAAGGTCCGCGAGGTGATCCACGCCGCGCAGGGCCGGATCCGGCACTGCTTCGACCGGCTGCGGCAGGGCAGTCCGCGCGTCACCGAGGCGCGCGTCTCGGTGCGGCTCGAGATCGCCCCGGCGGGCAACGTGGAGGAGGTCGAGGTGACGGGGTGCGCGCCGGACGACGACACCTTCGCCGGTTGCGTCCGGGCCCTCGTCCGGTCGCTCGACTTCCCCCCCGCCTCCGCGCCGACGGTCACGACCTATCCGTTCGTCTTCTCGGTGGCCAGCGGCGAGCAGTAGCCTTGCGCGGGCGCGCGGCGTCCCCTGCCTGGCACTCGCCCGAAGCCGATCGTATACTCCGGCCCGGGGGGAGGGGTCCGGGGCATGGGGGCCGGGGCAGGCATGGCGTGCTTCGGCGAACCGTTCCGCGTCTTGTCCGGCCGCGACCGATCCGGGTCGCGTCGCCGCCGGCGGTCTGTCTTGCCGGCGCGGTCCAGGAGCGAACCATGAAGGGCGTTGGCGGTGTCGTGCGGCCGTCGTTCGTCGTGTTCCTGCTGTGGGGAGTCGGCTGCGGCGGTCCGCTGCCGGTGGGCGACCCGGACGGCGGTTGGGACGTGTCGTGGCTCGAGGACGCGACGTCGCCCCCCGACGATGCGGTTTCGCCGCCGGACGACGCGGTTTCGCCGCCGGACGAGGCGGTACCGCCGGTCGACGTGCCGGTCGGGCCGTGCGGCGGCGAGTGCGACGCGCACCGCTACACGACCTGCACCTGCGGGAGCGCGGACCCGTGCGGCTGGGCCGGCAACGGCCTGTGCGACAGCGCCTGCGACTCGATCCTGCCCTCGGGGCACTTCGACGACTTGGCGGACTGCGGGCCGCCCCCGGTGTGCGGCGGCGACTGCGACGCGCACCGCTACACCGCGTGCAGTTGCGGCGCCGACGACCCGTGTCGCTGGAGCGGCAACGGCACGTGCGACGCCGACGCTTGCGCCGCCGTTGCCGGGACCGACTTCGACGATTCGGCCGACTGCGCCACCGCCGGCCGGACGTTCGGCATCACCTCCGTCCGCACCGACGGGCTCGACCCCTCGGATGCCGACGACTTCGCCACGGGCGTCACCGGCCTCGGCTACACCCAGCTCTTCGCCGACAACAGCGCCTCGACCGCCGACCTGCGCACCTACCTCGGCCGCTCCGACCTCACCGTGCTGTATCACACGGGGCACGGGGACGCCGGGATCGTCCTGACGACCGACGGCTACCTGACGGTCTCCGCGGTTTCGCCGGGCGGCATCCGGGCGCAGCACGTGATCTTCGCCACGTGTCTCACGCTGCGGGAGTCGTGGGCCGGCGCCTTCGGCTCCACCGCCCAGACGGTGATGGGATACACGAACTACTCGTACGACTATCTCGACAACGACGTGGTCGACGCGATGATCTCGCCGCTGCGGGCGGGGCGGAGTTGGATCTACGCCTGGTACCAGGCGAACGCGTCGTTCGACATGGTCTCGGATCGCTGGGCGGGCTACGTCCGCGAGGGCTCGACGATCGTCGAGTACTCGGCGCGGACCGGCCGCCGGCCGTCGGCCGATCTCGCGGACGTCGCGTGGGTCGTGGTGCCCGGGACCGCGCGGGTGCTGGCGACGGCGGAGCTGCTGGCCGACGCCCGGACCTTCGGGCGGCCCGCGGTCGCGGTGCGGGTGGCGGGTGTCGCGGCCCCGGGCTGGTGGGTCGTGCCGGAGGAGTTCGGCGCGCTGGGCCCGGGTGTGGGCGACGAGGAGGCGGCCGAGGCGGCGGCGCGGGAGTGGCTC
>JAAZOP010000009.1 GCA_012797735.1 Myxococcales bacterium | reverse complement strand
CGACCTCGGCCGGCTGGCGGAGACGGCGTTGCGCTGGCTGCGGCGCAGTCCGCAGCGGCGTCCGCTGCGGGTGGCCGAGCTGCTGGCGCAGTGGAGCGGGCGGAACATGGCCGAGGGGCGGCTGTCGCCGGCGTCCGTGGCGGCGGCGCTGGCGGCGGCGGACGCGGGGACGCGCGTCGGGTCCTCGCTGGTCGGACTGTCGGGGGGGCGCTGGGCGCCGGCGGAGTGGGCGTGGGGGGAGGAAGTGGCGGCGCAGGAGCGCCGGGTCGGGGAGGCGGCGGCGCAGCACCAGGCGGCGTTGCGCCGGTTCGTGCTGCGGCGGTTGGCGGAACTGCCGCTGCCGACGTTCCAGCAGATCGTGGTCGCGCTGCTGGCGGCGGAGGGCTTCCGCGAATTGCGCCCGCTGGACGAGCCGGCGGGGGCGGAGTCGCTCCTGTTGCGTGGGCGGATGCCGTACGGCCCGGCCGAGATCCCGATGATCGTGCTGGTGGTGCGGGCGGCTCCCGGGCGGTTCCTCGCCGAGGAGCAGGCGGCGGCGCTGCGGGGGCGACTGCCCCGCACGGGGGCGTGCGGGGGGGCGATCTACACGACCGGACGGCTGAGCGACGCGGCGCGCCGCGACCTGGTGCCGCCGAACTCGATCCCGCTCCTCGCGGTGGAGCACGAGGCGCTGGTCGAGCGGCTGCTGGCGCACCGGATCGGGATCCGCGTCCGGTCGCTCGAACTGCCCGTGCCGGACCCCGAGTTGTACGGGACGCTGCCGGAACCGGAGCGCGGATGAGACCGCGCCTCGCCGCGCTCGCCGGCCTGGTCTGTCTCGTTCCGGGCGCCTGCCGGGGGGGGACGGAGCCGGTGGACCCCGGCCCGGAGCTGCCGATCCGCGTGACCGTGGTGCTGCATCCGCAGCTGCGGATCGATGCGACGCTGGACGAACTGCAGCAACGGGTGGCGCGGGCGGCCGTGCGCTGGCTGCGGGCGACGCCCGAACCACGGGTCGCGGTGGACCCCGACCGTCCCCTGGCGCTGGCGCTGCGGGTCGATCTGTCGGAGGATCTCGGCCGACTGGTGATCCACGAGGAGGTGCGGCTGCGTCACGAGCGGACGTGGCCGCTGGCGGTGGACCGCCGGCGGGAGGTGCCGATCGGTCCCGCGGGTGTCGACCTGGGTGCGACCCTGGCCGGCGGCGTCGAGGCGGCGCTGGGGCTGCTGGCGGAGATGGAGGCGTTGTTCCGCGCGGACGACGACCAGCTGCGGGCGACGGCGAAGCGAGGGGACGCGCCGGACGACCTGCGGTGCCTGGCGGTGCGGATCCTCCAGGAACGGAAGGCCCGCGCGGCGATGCCGGACCTGCTCGATCTGTTCCCCGCGGCGCCGTCCGATCTGCGCCTGACGATCCTGGACGCGGCGCCGGTGCTGGCCGGGCCGGCCGAGTTGGGACGCCTGTTGCGGCAGATCGATGGACGGCGGCTGGACGAGGTGTCCCGGGCGTTGCGGGCCGCGGCGATCCTGGGCGGACAGGACGCCCGCGAGTTCGCCGGCTGGCTGGCGCTGGGGCATCCGGACGAACGGGTGCGGCAGACCGCGCTGGAGGCGTACCAGCAGATCGCCGAATCGATGCCGGCCGGCGACGGCGACGGACTGCAGCTCGGGCTGGCCGACGTCCGTTGAACCGCGGGCATCGCGGGAGCGGTCGGACGACGGCGTGGCATCGCGACCGTGCGCTGTCCGTCGTCCGGCGCCCGCCAAAGCGGGTCGCAGTCCATGATCGCGCGGCGTGGCTGGCGCTGTTCGACGACGGCGCCGCGGGGTCCTCCCGCCGTTCCGTTCAGTGCCGGGCGAGCCGCGCGCGGATGGTCTGCCAGGCGCGCGTGCGCAGGAAGCTCTCGTCGATGAAACCGTGCATCTCGCGCAGCCGCCTGATGGGCAGCGCGAAGGTGAGCGTGTCGGCGGGGACGTGGGGGCGCGCGGAGACGTCGAACATCCCGAGGAAGCACCGGGGGCGCGCGGCGTCGCGTTCCAGGTACGGGTGCTGGACGATGCTCGCGCAGCCGGCGCCGAACGGGGCGACGACGTTGCTCGACTCGGCCTCGTCGAAGTTGGCCAGCGTGAACAGGCCCGCCAGGACGTCCGGTCGGGCGAAGAAGATCGCGACCTCCGGCTCGTCCCCCGCCTCCAGCCTGTCCCAGCGGACGAAGACGGCGTTCGGCGCCGGCGCCTGGAAGCACGGCGCGCGCCGCAGCATCTCGCGCACCAACTCGGGCGTCCGCTTGTAGCGCTCGCCTTCCACCTTCCCGGGGATGCCGCAGGACAGGAAGTACTCGAAGTCGGGCCGGAGTTCCCGGGCCAGCCCGAGGTAGCGGCGGCCGCCGGCGCAGGCGACGGAGCCGGCGTCGAAGCGCACCGGAGTGCCGCGCCGAGCGCGGGCCAGATCCGCGATCAGGCAGCGGTGTCCCCGGGCCGGCTTGGGGGATTCGGCGCGCGAGGGATCGCCGGTGAAGAAGAAGGCGAGCGGCGGTTCGGCTCCGGGAAAATGGTGCCGCCACTGCGCGAGAAAGTCGTCGCGGAAGGCGAGGTCCACGGTTCGCTCCTCCGGGCGCCCCGGGGCGGCGCGGTGGGTCAGTAGGGGTTGTCGTCGTCGGATGCGGGCGCGGGCGCGGGCGCGGCCGTTTCGGCCGGCGGGGTACGCGGGCGCCGGGGTCGCGGCGCGGCCGGCTCCGCGGCGGGGG
>JAAZOP010000053.1 GCA_012797735.1 Myxococcales bacterium | reverse complement strand
GGCGGCGGCCGCCGCAAACGACGACTCCGCCGCGAGCGACGACTCCGCCGCCGCGAACGACGACTCCGCCGCCGCGGCGACCGCGCCCGCCGGCGGCGAGGCGGCCCCGGCCGAAGACGACGACTGGCCGCCCCCTCCCCCCGACCTCGACTACGAGACCCGGGTGGTCGACCGGCGGCCCCTCGGGCGCGATCGGACGCAGGACGCGACACGGGTCGACGGGCAGGCGCTGCGCGACAGCGCGCGCCCCGGCACGCTCGAGGCGCTCTCGCAGCGGGCCGCGGACGTCTACGTCCCCGCCCGGGGCGCCCTGCACGGCGTGGCCGGCGGCGCCACGGGCGGCATCCGCATCCGCGGCCTCGGCGGCAGTCCCAACACGCAGGTCCTGGTGGTCGAGGACGGCGTGCCGGACTACCAGGGGATCTTCGGCCATCCGCTCCCCGACGCCTACGTCCCGTTCCTCCTCGAGGACGCGCTGGTGATCAAGGGCGGCGACTCGGTGCTCTACGGCACCAACGCCCTGGGCGGCGCGGTGTTGCTGCGGAGCCGCTGGCGCGAGGAGGAGGGTTGCGAGATCCTCAACGACGCCGCCGCCGGCAGCTACGACACCCTGCGCGAGACGCTCACCGCCCTCGCCCGGTTCGGTCCGTGGGACCTCGCCGGCGCGCTGCACGGGCTCTCCACGGACGGCCACCGCGACGGCGCCGGCGGCGACGCCCTCGTCGCGACGACCGCCGCCCGCTACCGCCTGGCCCCCGATCTCCGGCTGGCCGCGCGCAACAAGGTCGTCCACCTCGCGGGCGCCGACCCCGGCGACGCCTCCCACCCGTCCCCCGACCACTGGTTCGACGTCTGGCGCGACAACGCCTCGTTGCGTCTCGACTGGGAGCCTGACGACGTGCGGTTCGCGGTCACCCCCTACGCCAACGTCGGCGTTCACCGCCTCTACGACGGCTTCCGGTCGCTCGACGTCGTCTCCGGCGGGACGGTCGAGGCGGTGTTCGAGTTCGGCGGCGCGGTCGAGGGGCTCCTGGGACTCGCCGGCGAGTACGTCGGCGGCGAGGTGGAGAACCGCGTCACGGGCGAGCGCCCCGCGATCGACGACCTGTTCGAACTGTCGTTCTACGACCAGCTCGCCGTCCGGCCGTTCGACGGCCTGACGGTCGTCGCCGGCTCGCGGCAGGTCCTCAGTTCCACGTACGGTTTCGTGCCGCTCTACAAGGCCGGCGTCCGCTGGGAGTTCCTCGACGGACTCTCCGTCCGCACGCGCGTCACCCGCAACTTCCGGCGGCCCACGATCCGCGAGCTGTACCTTCCCTTCCCCACCGCCAACCCCGACCTCCGCCCCGAGTCCTCGCTCCACTGGGACTTCGGCGCCGCGTACGAGTCGGAGCATTTCGAGGTTTCCTGCACCGGCTACCGGACGGAGGCCGACGACCTGATCCGGTACTTCGGGTCGTGGCCGAGCGCCGAGGTGGTCAACATCGACCACGTCGTGATCTGGGGCGTGGAGGGATCGCTCGGCCTGCGGGCACTCGGTCCGGTGTCGCTGTCCGTCGCCGGCGGCTGGCAGGACGTGGGCCGCTACACGCGGCAGAACCCGAGCGCCAAGCTCGACTTCACGCTCGAGGCGGGCCACGACTTCGGGGCGCACCGCGTTTCCGGCAGCGTGAGCGGCGAGTGGGTCCACGGGCTGTACATGGGGGACTACGGGCGGGACCCGATCGACGATGCGTTCGCGATGGACCTCGCGTTGCGCTACCGCTACGCTCCGGGCGACGGCGGGCCGTCGTGGGAGCCCTACGTGTTCTTCCGCAACTTCCTCGACCGGCGCTACGCCTACGTCGAGGGGTATCCGATGCCGGGGTTCCACGTCCTGGCCGGCCTGCGCGTGGGGCTGTAGCATGGCGCGCGTCTCCGCCCGTGAACTTGCCTACAGCGGCCTGTTCGGCGCCGCGGCGCTGCTCCTGCCCGTGCTGTTCCACCTCGTGCGCCTCGGACACGTCTTCCTGCCGATGTACCTGCCGCTGTGCACCCTGCCGTTCTTCGTCCGGCCGCTGCCGGCCGCCGTCACCGCGCTGCTCGTCCCGCTGCTCTCCGGCGCCCTGACCGGCATGCCGCCGTTCTACCCGCCCGTCGCCCTGTTCATGGCGCTCGAACTGTCCGCGATGGCCGCGCTGATCGCCCTGGCGGTCCGCCGCTGGCCCGCCGCCAACGAATGGCTCGTGCTGGTCCCCGTGCTGCTCTTCGGCCGCGTGTTCTACGTCGCCCTGGTCTACGCCTTCTCGCTCGCCGTCCGCCTCCCCGCCGGCTTCCTCGCGGGCCTGTCGCTCCTCTCCGGCTGGCCGGGGATCGTGCTGATGGTCGCGGTGGTGCCGCCTGTGGTACGAGCGGCCCGCGGGGCGGCGCGCCGGCGTCCCGCCCCCCGCGAAGGGAGCGCCGAATGACCGCGAACCCGAAGGCCGAGTACTTCGACGGCATCGCCGAACGGTGGGACGGCTGGGAAGACCTCCCGGCGCTCGCCCGCCGGCTCGACGAAGGCCTCGCCGCCCTGGGCCTGCAACCCGACGAGACGGTGCTCGACGTCGGCTGCGGCACCGGCAACCTCACCCGCGCCCTGCTCGCGCGCCTCTCGCCGGCGGGCCGCGTGTTCGCGGTCGATATCTCGCCGCGGATGATCGAGGTCGCCCGCCGCAAGGTGCCGGACCCGCGCGTCGCCTGGCGCACCGAGGACGCCCGCCGCCTGTCGCTCGCCGGCGCGTCCTGCGACCGCGCGATCTGCTTCTCCGTCTGGCCGCACTTCGACGACCCCGCCGCGGTCGCCGCCGAACTCGGCCGCGTGCTGCGTCCCGGCGGCACGCTCCACGTCTGGCACCTCATCGCCCGCGAACGCGTCAACGCGATCCACGCCGGCGCCGGCGCCGCGGTCCGCGGGGACGTCCTGCCCCCCGCCCCCGAAACCGCCGCCGTCCTCGCCGCCGCCGGGTTCCGCGTCGCGACGGCGACCGAGTCCGAGACCGGGTACCTGGTCACCGGCGTCAAGCGCGGGGAGCCGTAGGCGGACGATGCGCGCGTTCCTGCACGACCTGTGGGGTTGCGGGCGCGGCCCGGCGCGGCGCGCGGCGCCCCCGACCCGCCTCGTCGCGGGAACCGCCTTCTTCGCCGCCTGCATCGTCTCCACCGGCACGACCCTCGCCGGCTCGCTCTGCGTCGTCTTCGCCGCCGCCGCCTGGCTCTTCCTCTGCCGGCCGCCCGCCCGGGTGGTCCGCGCCTTCCTGCTGCTGGGGCTGGCGGTGTTCCTCCCGTACTTCCTCCTCCTGCCCCTGCTCCCCGACGCCCCGTCCGCGTCCGTCGAGAGCTGGCGGCGCGCGCTGGTCGTCCCCTGGACCGTCCTGCTGCGCGGCCTCGGCGGCATGCTCGTCGCGGTCGCCACCGTCGCCGCGCTCGGCGCCGGCGACCTGCGCGAGGCGCTCGTCCGCCTCCCCGTGCCGGGCGTCGTCTCGGCGATCCTGCTCCAGATCGTGCACCAGACCGCGACGCTGTTCTACGAGACGCGACGGATCGCGGCCGCGATGGCGGTGCGCGGCGCGTCGTCCGGCGGCGTCGCCGCCTGGCGCGTGCTCGGCGCCCTGCCGCGCGTCTGGCTGCCGCGGGTCGTCGCCCGGGCCGAGCGGGTCGGG
>JAAZOP010000596.1 GCA_012797735.1 Myxococcales bacterium | reverse complement strand
GCCGTTTCCTCATCCTGCCGTGGGTGCAGGTCCCGCACCTGGCGTCGCACCTGCTGGGCCGGATGGCGCGGAGCCTGCCGTCGGAGTGGAAGCGGGTGTACGGCCACCCGGTATACCTGTTGGAAACGTTCGTGCACCCGGAGCGCTACCGGGGGACGTGCTACCGGGCGGCGAACTGGGTCGTCGTCGGGCGGACGACGGGACGGGCCAAGGACGATCGCAAGCACCTCGGACCGAATCGTCCGATCAAGGAGGTGCTCTGCTATCCGCTGGTGCGGGACTTCCGCGAGCGGCTGTCGAGGGTAGGATGAGCCGCACGCGGATCAAGCACCGGAAGTCGCCGCCCAGGCGGCACGAGCTTCCCCTCGACCGGCTCAAGGCGATTCTCGACCGCGCGCAGGTCGGACCACTCGCTGCCGAGGACGGTGGACGGACCGAAGCGGCCGGGCCACGGCCGCAACGGCGCCAAGGCGTACGTCGGCGCCGAGAAGATCCCCGTCCCGCACGACCAGGGGAACGGCTCGCCTTCCACCGCGAACACAGCCCGCCCGTGATGGACGAACTCGAGGCGTGGATGCAGGCGCTGCTGGACAAGCGCAAGGTCGAGCCGAACTCCGGCCTGGGTGACGCCATCCACTACAGGGTCAAGCACTGGTCCAAGCTGACGCTGTTCCTCCAGCAGCCCGGCGCGCCGGTCGACAATTCGATCTGCGACCGGGCGATCCAGAAGGCGATCTGCCACCGCAAGAACTCGCTGTTCTGCAAGACGCTCCACGGCGCCCAGGTCGGCGGCCTGCTCGTTCTGCTGCTGGGCTTCGGCCTGCTCGCCGTCCGCCGCCGCCGCTGACCCCGCCCCCTCGCGCACCGGCCGGCGCGACCGCGGCGCAACCGCCCGTCCAAGAAGCCCGCACCGTTTCGCCGGCCCGACCGCGACCGCCGCCGTCGCGACCCGGCGACCCTACGCGCCCGGCCCCGGCAGATCGACGTCCCCGCCCGGGTCGAACGTGAGCCGCACGGTGCCCCCGCTCTGCAGGAGCAGTCCTTCGAGGTGCCGCAGGTCGTGCACGAGCGTCCCATCGACCGCGGTCAACACGGCGCCGGTCCGCACGCCGCGGGCGGCCGCCTCTCCCTGCGGCCGCACCACGGCGACGACCACCCGGCGGGCCGTGGTGTTCTGGAAGGCGACGCCCCACGACGGGACCTCGACCGCCGACCCGACCGGCACCTCCCCGACCGCCCCTTCGAACGAGACGTCCTCCGGCGTCTCGACGGGCTGGAACACCCGGAGCGGGGTGCCGTCGCCGACCACGCGCGACTCGTCGACCGCGACGAAGGAGGTGAAGCGGCTGACCAGGCGGAACTCGGTGGCGAGCCGCACGATCTCCTCCTCCAGCCCCCGCCTCCGGCTCGGCGTGGCCCCCTGCCACTCGGCCATCCGGTCCTCGATGCGCCAGCGGGCCCAAATCGGCGCCAGGGCGGCGTTGGCCTCCTCCCACTCGGGGAGTTCGACCTCGATCGGCACGCGGAACCGCTCGACGCCGCACCGCGCCTCGACGTAGATCGTCCCGCGCGCCGGCCGCGTGTAGCGCGCCACGAGGTCGATCGTCTGCCCGGCGAACAGGTCCGGCAGCTTCGCCGGATACGGGTCCTCCACGGGCAGGCCGTTCCAATCGATCGCGACGTCGACCAGCACGGGGGAGTCGATCCGGTCGAACAGCGTCTCGACGGTGCGCCGGCGCCCCTCCTCCCCCTCGCGCGGCAGGACGACCTGGGAGAAGCCGCCGCCGTGCTCGCCGACGCCGTCGATCAACGCCCGGTTGACGCTCGAACCGATGCCGAAGGCGAAGAACCGCGCCGCGCCGCGCCGGGTCCGGACCAGTTCGAGGATCTCGCGGTCCTCGGCGACGTAGCCGTCGGTGAGCAGGACGTACATCTGCAACCGTCCGGGGTCGTGCTCGGCCGCCAGCGCCCGCTCCAGCCCCGCGATCATCTCGGTTCCGCCGCCGCCGGTCAGGTTGCGCAGGAACGCGCGCGCGGTGCGGACGTTCTCCTCGGTGCGCGGCTGCGGCGCGTCGAAGAGCTGGGCGTTGCCGCTGGAGAAGTAGACGATGTTGAACCGGTCGTCCGGCCGCAGCGTGTCGAGGGACCGCGACACCAGGTCGGTCTCGATGGCGAGCGGCGTGCCGATCATGCTGCCCGAGATGTCCAGGATGAAGGTGATCTCGCGCGGCATGACCTGCGCGTCCGCCGGCGCGGCGGGCGGGCGGATCATCAGGGTGAGGAAGCCGCCGTCGTCTCCGCGATGCGCGAGGACGCCGTAGCCGGTCTCCTCGCCGGCGGTGCTCCAGCGCAGGACGAAGTCCCGGTTCGCGATCGCGTCCTCCTCGGCCAGTCGGATCACCCGCACACTCTCCGACAGCTCCTCGACCTCGACGGCAT
>JAAZOP010000595.1 GCA_012797735.1 Myxococcales bacterium | reverse complement strand
CGGGGCGGCGCCCGAGCCGTCCAGCAAGGCGCGCGGCACGCGCGTCGTCTTGCCCGCGCCCGGCTCCGCCACCAGCACCAGCGCCCCGGCCTGCGCGACCCGGGCGGCGATCTCCGGCAGATGCTCGTCGATCGGCAGGCGGTCCACGGCCCGAACCTACGCGAACCCCGCGCGTCACGCCAGCCGGCGGGCGGCGTCCGGAGCGCCCCGTCGCGACCGGCGCGGATGGGCCGGCCGGGCGTTCACCCGTCCGACAGCTCGGTGCGGATGCGGCGGAACTCGCCGCGCACGTCGGCGAAGGCGTCGATCACGCCGGGGTCGAACTGCGTCCCGCGCCCGTCGCCGATCAGCCGGCACGCCGCCTCGTGGTCGAGCGCCTTGCGGTAGCAGCGGTCGGAGGTCAGCGCGTCGTAGACGTCCGCCAGCGCCACGATTCGCGCCGGCACGGGGATGTCCTCGCCGCGCAGACCGTCGGGATAGCCGCGGCCGTCCCATCGCTCGTGGTGCGACCGGGCCACCTCGACCCCCAGCCGCAGGAACGTGTTCTCGGGGTGCCGGCGCAGGACCGCCTCGAGCGCGTCCGCGCCGATCCGGCAGTGCCGCTTCATCACGGCGAACTCCTGGTCGGTCAGCTTGTCCGGCTTGAGCAGGATCGCGTCCGGGATGCCCACCTTGCCCACGCCGTGGAGCGAGGCGGCCTGGGCCAAATGGTCGATGTACGGGAGGGTCAACAGCCCGGCGTGCGAGCGCCGCTCGCGCATCCGATCCGCCAGCGCCCGCGCGAACGCCTGCACCCGTTCGATGTGGTGTCCGGTGTCGTCGTCCCGCACCTCGGCCAGCTTGGCGAGCGCGACGATCGTGCCGCGCTGCGACTCGGTGGCCAGCCGCACCTGCTCCGTCACGACCTCCTGCAGTCGCTCGGCCTGGCGCGCCGCCTCGACGTACATCCGGCGGCAGCGGAGATGCGCCACCACCCGGGCCACCACCTCCTCGTCGTGGAACGGCTTCGACAGGAAGTCCACCGCCCCGGCCTCGAACGCCGCGAGCTTGTCCTCGATGTCGTGCAGCGCGGTCAGGAACACGATCGGGACGTCCCGCAGCCGGTCGTGCTCCTTGAACCACCGGCAGACCTCGAAACCGCTCAGGTCCGGCAGGCGCACGTCCAGCAGTACCAGGTCGGGCGGATCCGCTTCCGCCGCTTCGACCGCCAGCCGTCCGTTCGGCACCGGGCGGGGGACCAACCCCGCCCGGTGCAGGACCCGCATCAGGTGTTTCAGGACCCCGGGCTCATCATCGACGATCAGGACGTCGCTGCCCTCAACATTCCGGTCCATCGCTCCGCTCTCCGTGAGACGCGAGCAAGGCGCGAAGCCCAGCATAGTCGAAACGCTCGGCCAACACGAGCAGCGCGTCGGCGGTCGCCGGCGCCTCGCCGCGCAGCTCCTCGATCAGGGACATCAACTCGTCGTGACGCGCCGTCACCACCGCGCGCCGCAGGCGCTCCAGGCGTTCCGGACCGAGCCGCCCCAGCCCGGCCGACAGGACCGGCTCGCGCG
>JAAZOP010000594.1 GCA_012797735.1 Myxococcales bacterium | reverse complement strand
GCCCGCGACCGGCAGAGCGCCGCCGCCCAGGTCGAGGCGCTGGGCCGCGCCCTGCACCTGCGCCGGCCGCCGCGCACGATCGAATGCGTCGATGTCTCCCACTGGGGCGGAGAGGCCGGAACGAGCGTCGCCGCGATCGCCGCCATGCTCGACGGACGGCTCGACCAGTCCCGCTACCGCCGGTTCCGGCTGCGCGGCGACCACCGCGGCGACGACTACGCGGCGATGCGCGAGGTGCTGCTGCGGCGCTTCGAGCGCGCCCGCAGCGGCGACCACCGGTGGGCCGCCCCCGACCTGCTCGTCGTCGATGGCGGCCGCGGACAGCTCGCCGTCGCCCAGGCCGTCCTGGCCGACCTCGGCCTCCCCGACATCAACCTTGCCGCCATCGCCAAGCCCCACGATGCGAAGGACGACCGACCCGCACCGCCCCGGACAAGCGACCCCGCCGCGATCCCAGCCCCGGAAGCCGCCGCCACGCTCGACTCGGTCTACCTCGCCGGCCGCAAGAACCCCCTGCGCCTGCGTCCCGGCTCCCCGGCGCTCCGACTCCTCGCCCGCCTGCGCGACGAGACCCACCGCCTCGCCGTGTCGTTCCAGGGAATCACCCGCCGGAGGCACCGTCTCACCGACCGCCTCGCCGGCATCCCCGGCATCGGGCCCGTCACCCGCCGCCGTCTTCTCCGCGCCTTCGGGTCGGTGGCCCGCCTCGCCCGCGCCTCCGCGGACGAGATCGCCGCCGTCGAAGGGGTCACCGCCGCGCAGGCCAGTGCCGTCGCCCGCGAGCTCGCCCGCGGGCTCCCCGAAGACGAGCCGCCTTCGTAGGGTTCCTCCCCCGGGGTATCCGGTCGTCCCGCGGTCGAGCGGCGGAGGAACGCCCGCCTCGGGTTCCTCCCGGGGCGCCCGGGGTCACGGGGGGGGTACCGATGTCGTCCCGGCGTCCTCGCGCGGTGCGGCGCGCGCCGTCCCGAGCTTCCGGCCTCAGGACCAGAGCCTGCGGTCGTCCCGGCGCTCCTCGGTGTGCGGCCGCGCGTCGCGGGCGCGCGGCAGGTTGGCGAGGTACGAGGCGATCCGGCCGTTGATGTCGAGGTCGCCGTCGTAGAACATGCTGACCATCGGCACACCGGTGTGGGCCTGGACCTCCTGGAGGCAGGAGGAGGTCAGCGTGCCGGGCATGCAGCCGAACGGGGCGCAGTTGACGACCATGCTGGCGCCGTCCTGCGCGAACAGGATCGCGCGTCCCATCGTGAGGATCGCCTCACCGGCGAACTCCTCCGGGATGTACTTCCTCCCGGCATCGATCACGCGCCGCACGGGCGGCTCGTGGCGGTCGGCGAGGAAGGTCCCGCCGAGGGCGTAGATGCGATCCTCCTCGCGGCGGAGGAAGCCGTCCTTGAGCATCGTGACGGCCATCTCGACCGGGCTGAAGGCGTTGGTGCCGGTCAGCGCCTCGCGGCGCGCCATCTCCGAGGTGTACAGGATCCACTCGCCGATCGGCGCCAGCCAGCCTTCGCCGCCGGCCGCTTCGATCGCGCGGATCACCTCGCCGTTGGAGTAGCCGTTGCAGCGGACGTAGATCTCGCCGACGACGCCGACCAACGGCCGGGGCGGAGCGTCGCCGCGCAGCGCCGCGATCGCCTCGACCCCGGCGGCCAGCTCGCGGTCCCACTTCCGCCCGCTCTCCATCGCCCGCTCGATCAGGGCCTGGCGCACCGCCGCCTCGCGGTCGACCGCGCCCGCCTCGCGTTCGTACGGCCGGGCCTTGCACACCGCCTTGTAGAGCACGTCGGCGGAGAGGATCGCGGTCCACAGGTCGCGGCGCACCGCCTCGGGGAGGCCCTGGTAGTTGTTGTACGACGACGGGGAGACGATCTCGAGGTCGCCCCAGCCGAGGTCCTCGAGGATCAGCTTGTGCAGCGTGCAGTACTGGCCGAAGCGGCACGGTCCCTCGGCGGTCGGCATGAAGAACGCCTCGCGCTTCGGGTCGGCGCCGATCTCGCGCAGCGTCTTGACCAGGCCGCCGATCGTCACCGCCGTCGGCAGGCACTCGGTGCCGCGCGAGAGCCGGCGGCCGATCTCGAACGCCTCGCGGTCCTCGACCGGCAGGCCTCGGGCATCGATCCCGTGCCGGCGGAAGATCGCCGCCAGGAAGCCGGTGCCGAAGATGTGCATCGGCGGGAACCAGACGCGCCGGCGCTTCCACTCCTCGCCGACCTTCTCGCCCGAGGCGCCCTTGGAGAGGACGGTCGGGACGGGGACGGCCGGCGCGCGAGGCGACTCGATCGCCTCGCCGGCCAGACGCCGGGCCTCCATCTCGCGCACCACGTCGAGGAACGCCTCGACGCGGGTGACGTAGCCGGCGTCCGCAGCGTGCTCGTCGAGTTCCAGCACCAGCATCGGCTTCCGCCCCACCGTACGTTCGGCGTAGGTCAGCGTGAACGAGTCGGGGCCGCAGCCGAAGTTGGTGAGGAAGATCGGGTACAGGTTCGGCGCCTGCGTCGTGCGGCGCACGGAGGCCAGCGCCCGCTGGGCGAAGTTCCAGTAGGTGTTGTGGTAGCGCGGCTCGATGTCGCTCTCGCGGAAACCGAGCCCCTCCGACGGGATCACCGGCAGGCCGTACTCCGCGATCTTCCGCGGCAGCCCGACGTTGAGGCCGGTGTCGTAGAGGTTGTACGGCCGGCCGATGATCACGAACGCCGGCTTGTCCTGGGCGGCCAGGCGTTCGAGCGTCTGCTGGGTTTCGGCCTGGAGCTTGCGCTGGAACTCGTACTGCGCCTGACACCCGGCGCGCCAGGCTGCGGCGACCTGCCGGGGGCCCACGCCGAGCACGGGGCCGACGGCCCGCGTCAGGTGCCGCACCAGCGTCCGCTCGGGCATCCGCTGGTCGACCGCCGGGGAAAGGATGCGGGTCTCGTCAAGACCGGCCCGGCGCAGGGCGGCGCGCACCACGCCGGGAAGGCCCTGGACGTACGGGCAGAACTGCGCGTCGCTCGTCGCCCGGTTCCGCCGCCCCGCGATCCGGTGCGGCAGGAACACGAAGTCGACCTCGGGCTTGCGCAGCAGCGCGTGCACGTGGCCGTGCACCACCTTGGCCGGGAAGCAGAACTCCGAGGCGACCATCGCGGTGGTCGCCTGGCGCACCTCGCCGTTCGTCTCGGGGGACAGCACGATCCGCGCCCCGAGACTCTCGAAGAAGGCGCGCCACCGCGGCAGCTCGTCGTACAGGTGCAACGACCGCGGCAGGCCGATCGTGATCCCGGTCGGCCGCACGTTCGGCTTCGCCCCCTCGCTGCGCCAGAGCACGTTCCGGCGGTCGAACAGCTCGTAGGTGGTCAGCTTGCGCACCCGCTTCTCGTCCGGGTCGCGGCCGCAGAGGTAGCCCCACGAGGCCTCCGCGGACATCGCCGGGCTCCGGGCGTAGGTGATCGCGCACTTGTTCGCGCACAGTTCGCACCGCTCCTGCCGGATCTCGATCTCCCCCTCCAGGCACCCCAGACCGCGGAACGTGCTCCGCCCCGCGCCGGGCTGCTGCCGCCGCGCCAGGCACGCCACCCCCATCGCCCCCATCACGTGACACACGGGCGAGACGACGATCTCGACGCCCAACTCCTGCTCGAACGCCGCTACCAGCCCCGGGTTGCGCGCCGTCGCCCCCATGAACGCGATCTTCGTCTTCGACACCGGACGGCGGCCGACCACCTTCGTCAGGTAGTTGCGCACCACCGAACGCATCACCCCGGCGAGCGCCTCCTCCCGCGTGTATCCCTGGCGCAGGAGCTTCATCACGTCCTGCTCCATGAACACCGTGCAACGGTCCGATGTCAGGGGAGGCGCCAGGCCCAACACCGCCCGCCCGACGTCCTGTACCCGGTATCCCAGCTTCGTCGCCTGCTCCTCGACGAACGAGCCGGTCCCGGCCGCGCAGACGTAGTTCATGTTCGCGTCGCAGGCGTGCCCGTCCCGCAACCGGATGTACTTCGAATCCTGCCCGCCGATCTCGAAGATCGTCTCCACGTCGGGGTCCGACGCCAGCGCCCCGGCGGCATGCGCCGTGATCTCGTTGATGATCGCGTCGGCTCCCAGCAGCATCCCGATCAGCTTGCGTCCCGAACCGGTGGTGCCGACCGACAGCACCTCGAGCGTCTTGCCGGCGCGTCCCAGCGCATCCCGCAACGACGCCAACAGCTTGCGCGTCGCCCCGATCGGATCCCCCGCCGTCTTGCGGTAGATGTCGAGCAACACCCGCTCGCGCTCGTCGATCAACACGCACTTGGTCGATGTCGAGCCGATGTCGACCCCCAGCGCCGCCCGCACCACCGGGCCCTCGGGCCACCCGTGGACCCGCACCTCCGCCCCGTCCTCCGTCACCCACGACTCGGCCACGGTGAACGACGGGTACTTCGTCCGCTCCAACACCAGCGGCCGCCCCTGGGGCACCAGGGACGTTCGCCCGCCGGGACTCGACGGCGGCCGCGACGACCGGCCGCCGTCCCGGTGCGCGCCGCTCCCGGCCGCCACCATCAGGTCCGCCGCCAGGTCGCCCCACGACCGCACCGCCGCCTCTTCCCGCGCCACCAGCGCCGCTCCGAAGGCCGTGGCGAGCTGCCCGCGATCGCCCTCCGCCGTCCGCACCTCCGCCCCCGACAACCGGCTCACCCACCGCACCACGTCCCGGTTGCGCGAAACCCCCCCGACCATCAGCACCGCCCCCTCCACGGGACGCCCCTTGAACAACGTCTGCAACATCGTCGAGGCCAACCCCTGGCACAGCCCCGACCACATCGCCTCCCGCGAATACCCCTCCTGCTGGCGGTGGATCAGATCGCTCTTCGCGAACACGGCACAGCGCGACGCGATCGACGGCGGGTTGTCGACCGGCTCGAGCGCCGCGATCACGTCGTAGTCGATCCCCAGGCGCCGGGCCTGCTCGTCGAGGAACGAACCGGTGCCCGCCGCGCACACCGAGTTCGCCGTGAACCCGAGGAACCGGCCCTCCGCGTCCAGCTCGATGCCCGTCAACGACCCGCCGCCGACGTCCATCACCCACCGCACGCCCGACGCGAACCGCGACGCGCCGACCACCGTCGCGCGAACCGTGTCCAACAGCAACACTCCCGGCGAGCGCTCGAGGATCGTCCGGTGATGCCCCGTCACCGCCAGCGCCACCTCCCCCTCCAACGGAACCCGTTCCAGCCACCCTGCCAGGTGCGCTCGCGGGTCCCCGTGATGGCGCTCGATCCACGAGTCGACCACCTCGCCCCGCTCGTCAAGCAACAACGCCTTCGTGAACAGCGTGCCGATGTCCAACCCCAAGTACCTCATCGCAACCCTCCCGCGCCGGC
The DNA here is from genome assembly GCA_012797735.1 of Myxococcales bacterium. GTDB lineage: Bacteria > Myxococcota_A > Polyangia > DRWM01 > JAAZOP01 > JAAZOP01. The sequence continues at coordinate 226 of JAAZOP010000594.1, read as the reverse complement.
GACTCCACCGCGTCAATTCGGGAAACGCCGCCGGCTCCGAGCCGACACGAACCAAAACCCCCGGGACCCTCGAACCGACTCCCCCGCTCGCACCCCCAACTCCCTCCAGCCCTCGCCCCTTCTCGCGGCTCACATGTAAGATATGAACCGACGAGATCTAGAATGACGTGTCAGGTCAGCCCTGTTAGTTGGTCGTGAAGAATCTGTCAAGGCGAATTGCCGAGGG
>JAAZOP010000052.1 GCA_012797735.1 Myxococcales bacterium | reverse complement strand
CGCCGGCCTCGACGCGCTGCGCCGCCACGGCGGGTCGCTGCACGTGGTGCACGTCGGGGCCGCCGCCGCCGCCGCGCTCGTCGGCGCGGCCCGACGCGACGGCGCGGACGTCACGGCCGAGACCTGCCCGCACTTCCTGGCCTTCACCCGCGACGACTTCGCGACGCTCGGCCCGTTCCTCAAGACGGCGCCGGTGGTCAAGACCGCCGCCGACCGCGACGCGCTGTGGCGCGCGCTGGCCGACGGCACGCTCGACTTCGCCGCCACCGACCACGCGCCCTGCCCCCGCTCCGAGAAACAGGCCGCCTCGGCCTGGGAGGCCTACGGCGGCGTGCCCGGCGTGGAGACGTTCCTGCCGTTCCTGCTCTCCGAAGGGTGGCGGGCCGGCCGGCTGACGCTCGCGCGGCTGGTCGAGATCGCCTCGACCGCCGCCGCCCGCCGCTACGGCCTCGCCGCGTCCAAGGGCGCCCTCGCGGTGGGCCGCGACGCCGACGTGGTGCTGGTCGACCCGGACGCGACGTGGACCGTGCGCGCAGAGGCCTTGCAGAGCAAGGCGGGGTGGACGCCGTTCGAGGGTCGCACGTTCCGCGCCAGGGTGCGCCGCACCTTCGTGCGCGGACGCCTGGTCTACGACGACGGCGCCGGCGTGGTCGGCGAGCCGGGGTGGGGCCGCTTCGTCCCGCGTACGAACGGCCCCGGCTGAGCGTCACTCGTCGGACCGGCTCGCGCCGGGATGCAGCCGCCGGGTCCACGGAGCTTAGCGCGGCCGGTATCGCCGCCGGGCGATCCGCGCGCCGGCGAGGACCCCCACGAGCACAAGTACTTCCAGGAGGAAGATGCCCCCCAGGAACAGATCCAGGGACTCCTTCCAGAGCAGGGCCACGACCCCAGGGGTCAGAGAGAGGGCCACGCCGGCCAACGCGCCGAGCGCCATCCCGCGGTTTTGCGATCGGCGGGACAGCCGTTCGTCTTCCTCGGCCAGGCGAAACAGGATCGCGTCGTCCCGCACGTCCAGGAGCGGCTCGCCGGGGTGCACGGGACAAGTCCTGCGGTCGGCGTAGGTCCGCAGGCAGCGCATGCACAGCATGCATTCCGAGGCGGATTCCGTCGCAGGCCCGCTCATGACCGGCCTCCGATGCCTCCGGTCGCCGCGCGATGCCGCACGGCCCGGCAACGGAGCTCCATTCGCCGCAACGATAGCATCGGCCGCGGAACGCGGCCGACAAGCGCTGGCGCGTTCCGGCAGCGCGAACCTCTCCGATCGTTTTCCGCCGGAGGCCGAACCGCGGCGGATCAACTCCTTGCCGCTTGCGTCTGGGCGCGCCCCGCAGTACCAGAGAGGCATCGCGTCGTTCGAGCCGCGGGGCGTGGAACCCGGGATCGGTGCGCCCCGCCGGACCGACGTCGCGCTTCCGGAGGATGTCATGGCTGCGATCGCCGAGGACAGGAAGACGAATCTTCGGCCGCCGTCGCGTGAACGGCACCGCAGGGTGCCGCTCGCGGAGCGCATCGCGCTCCTCGTGCTCCTCTGCGGCTGCGGCGCCGCGGGCGGGGTGGAGGCGACGCACGGCGGGAGCGCGGCGACGGAGAACCTTCCCGGCCGCCTGGAGTTCTCGTTGTTCGATCTCTGGATCAGCAAGGACGGGGACCGGATCTTCGAGGGAACGCAAAGGACGCTGTTCTCGACCATGCCGATGCCCGAGGACACGCCGCCCGAGGAGAGCGAGACGAGCAGGGCGCCGCTGGCTCCCGAGACCTTCGCCCAGGTCTGGGAGCGACTGCGCGCGTTCGACTTCGAGCCCTACGCACGCCTGCGTCCCGAGGACTTCGCGGAAGCGCGGGCTCCGGAGGATGCGACCTTCTCGAACCGGCTCCGCCTGGTCGTCGACGGGGCGACGGTGGTCGATGTCGATCTTCGAGGGGGCGTGTTGACGGACGAATCGCTCCAGGCCGGACTGACCGGGCTGCACGAAGCCATCGCGCAGATCGTCAACGCCGCCCGGATCCGGGAGGCCCTGTCGCGGATCACCGTGCCGCAGACCCTCGCCTTCTCCTTCGGCCGCTACTCCCTGGCGAAGTCGCCGGACCGGATCCTGGTCGCCAAGCTGCTCGACGATCCTTCCGAGACCGACCCGCTGTGGAGGGACAACCCCGACCTGGAGGCGCTGGCCGCCGCGAACCCGGACCGTCTCGAGGTGGGCGGCGGAGCGATCCACGTCCTCCTCGAGGAAGCGGACTTCCTGGATCTGTGGCGGGAACTGGAGCAGGTGGACATCGTCCGTTTCGCGACCCTGGCCCCGGAGGATTTCGTGTTCCGCGAGCAGGAAGTCACGTACTCGTTGTACCTGTCCGTCGACGGTCTGTTCCAGCTGGCGCTCCACGACCTGGATCGCGAGATCCGGCCGGAGGTCGCGGCGCCCCTGCTTCGCTTCACGGACCTTCTCGAAGCCGAGATCCGGGACAAGATCGACCGCCTCCGGCGCGGGGAGCCTTGACCGTACGGTCCCGGCGTCCGTACACTCCGTTCGTTCCTCGGAGGGTCCCGCCACGGATACGCGTTGTCGTGTCATGCCGCCCCCGGTCCCGCAACAAAGCGTGTCGACCGCCCTGCGGCTGGCGGCGGGAGGCCACGGGGCGGACGACGCCGCCGCGTGCGACGACGGGAGCGACGAAGGGGGATGCGGCCGCCGCGCGACGCGGGCGGGCGGCTCGGCCGGCTGGTTGTGGCTCGCGTTGGGCGCCGCCGCCGCGCTTTCGTGGAGGCGACGACGGCGGCAGGCGTGAAGAAGGAGGACACGATGCGACGATGGTCGGCGTGCAAGGGGTTCGCGCTCGCTCCGCTGGTCTTGAGCCTGTGCGCGGCGGAAGCGGACGCGGCGACGGTCACGGTGGGGCCGAACCGCGAGATCCTGGTCGACGGCGAGCCGTTCTTGCCGATCATGCAATGGCTGCAGAGTCCGTCGCGAATCGAGGCGCAGGCGGCGCTGGGGATCAACACGTTCGTCGGCAACGGCAGCAGCTCCAGCACGTCGTCGGACTACCTCGACGAGTGCGCACGGCGGGGCGTGTGGGGGGTGATGTCCGCGGACGACCTCTCCGTCGCCGGCCACGCGGCGCTGCTGGGATGGGTGTTCGGCGACGAGCCGGACCTGGAGGGCAACGCCGTGGAACCGGCGACGCTGCTCGCGGAGCGCGAGGCGATCCGGGCGGCGGACCCCAACCACGTCACGTTCCTCACGCTCACCGCCGGCTTCTACTCGGAGTTCGATCCCCCGGATTGGATGGGCGGCTCGCGCTCGCGCTACTTCGACTACCCGGATGCGACGGACATGGTCGGCTTCGACATCTATCCCGTGTACGGCTGGTGCCGCCCGGACTGGCTCTACCGTGTCGTCGCGGCGCAGCGCGAACTGGGCGAGACCTACGCGCCCGGGAAGGCCACGTACCAGTGGATCGAGGCGGTGCGCACGTCGAGCCAGTGGTGCGAGCTGTCGGAGCGGGGCGAAGACGACGGGCCGACGGCGGAAGAGATCCGCAACGAGGTGTGGCAGGCGCTGGTGGGTGGCGCGACCGCCATCGGCTACTTCACGCACAGCTGGGAGTGCCCCGGCTACTCCCAGTTCTGCCTCTCGCCCGCGCAGGAGGACGAACTGCGGCGCACCAACGCGCAACTGACCGCGCTGACCCGCCCGATCCTCGCCCCGTCCTACGCGGGCGTCGTCGCCGACACCGGCGGCGCGCGCATCGAGTGGACGGCGAAGGACTACGGCGGGCGCGTGTACCTCTTCGCGGTCAACGTGGACCGCACCACCGCGACGGCGACCTGGACCGTTCCCGGAACGGCGCCCGGCGCCGACGTCGAGGTCCTCGACGAGTCGCGGACGATTCCGATCGCCGGCGGAGCCTTCTCCGACGACTTCGCGGCGCTCGCCGTGCATCTCTACGCCGTGGACCGCGCCGGCGGCCCGGACGCCGATGCCGATGCCGATGCCGACACCGATGCCGACGCCGACGGCGGCGGGGACGGGACGGCCGACGCGGCACCCGACGCCGACACCGACGTCGTCGCAGACGGCGGGGGCGACGGCGCGGAGGCAGGCCCGGACGGCGGCGAAGGCGACGGCGACGGCGGTTGCGGCTGCCGCTCCGCTGGCAGGTCCGGCGGTGGGCCGGTGACGCTGCTCGTCCTCTTCGCGGTGTCGGTTCGCATCGCAGCGCGCCTGCGCCCGCCACCAAGCCGTCGGCTTCAGAACGCCGCGGATGCGCGCGCAGGGCGCCAGAATCGTCCCGGGCGTCGACACGACGCCCGCAGGCGGATCACCGGCGCATAGCGCCCCGGGGACGCCCCGCGCCACGGTCCGAGTCGGTCCCGCGGAACAGGCCGAACCGCCGGGCTCCGTCGCACGACAAGGGGAGGCGAAGACTCGCCACGAGCCCGTGGACCGCCGGTGGTACGATCAGGGCGCCAGCCCGAGGCGGTGCAGCACCGCGTCGAGCACGACCGCCCGGGCCTTCTCGGATGTCGGCTCGACCGCACCCGCGGCCGGAGCGCAGCTTCCGCAAGAGAAACCGACCGGCAGGTGCATGCACGACCGCCGAGAGAAGCAGGCCGACTCCCACCGCCTTCCAGGCCGGGCCGGATGGTTGCTGTGCTGACGCACGGGCCAGCTCCGTGGGATGGACCTGTCCGCTCGACAGAATACGCCCGGCACCCCATGCCGGCTCCGGAACGTGTGCCGCGCTTGCGGAATCCGCCTCGTCGTCGTTGTCCGATGCCCGCACGTCCCGACCCTCCTGCCCGGCACCGTCGTCCCTGGATGCGCCGTCGGTGATCCTGGGTTTCCCTTCCATGGCCGACTCGACCACATTCCAGCCCGCCGCAGCAACGGTGACCGCTGCTCCGAAACGACCAGGCAGCGTGGCGGCACTCTTGGATTCTTGAACTGGCCGAACGGTCTTGCGACGACACGGGCTGTTTCCCGGCCGACATCGTGTCGATCCCATCGCTCTCCGGCCGGGAGCGGGCGGTGGCCGGGATTTCCGGCGCGGACCGCCACAGCCCGCTTGAGCCTCGGCCTTCCCCGTGCTGAACTCCGAGCGGGACCTTCGGACCGCGGGGCGGAGGAGGGTGGGCACCATGTCGAACGGTTCTCGTGGGACCTCGAACCTGTCGCTCGCGGCGCTCGCGGCCGCCTGCACGTTCGTCTCGGTCGGCTGCGGCGACGACACCCAGCCCGGCGACAGCGGGGACGTCGAAGCCGGCGACGACGGGGAAGCGGGCGATGGCGACGCGGACACCGGCGCGGAGTCGGACGGCACGGGCGGCCCGACGCTCGTCATCCTGGAAGCCGAGTCGATCCCCGTGAACGAGTACTGGGTCGTCTGCCCGGGTCCCGACTGCGAAGACGATCGGACCGCGACGGCGTCGGCGCACGGCCACCTCATGACCCGCGAGAGCCTCGTCACCGGTGGACCCGAGGGCCGCATCCGCACGACGGTGACCCTGCCGTTCGCCGGCAGCTGGTACCTGTGGGCCAAGAGCGCTCGAGCGGGAGCCGAGCGCGCCTGGGGCGCCTCGTTCGCCGGGACCGACGTGGCGTCGCCTTTCGGGACGTCCGGGCGATGGGAGAACGGCGGGGAATTCCACGTGGCCGGCCCGGCGGTCGTGCTCGAGGTCTACGATGCGACCCCCGACGCGTACTGGGACTACCCGGACGCGTTCCTCCTGACCGACGATCCCGCCTTCGATCCGAACGACTGCCCGGGAGGCGGAGCGCAGGCGACCGACTGCCTCCCCGGCAACCACGCACCACAGATCCATCTGCGACCGGCCGACGCCGCCGAGGAGAACGCGCCGTATGCGTTCGACCTGACCGCAGAGGACCCGGACGGCGATCCGCTGACCTTCGCCTGGACGCAGACCGCGGGGCCGGCCGTTGCGGCGTTCGATGCGACCGCGCGGCGTCCCGAGATCCGCACCCCTGCCGTCGACGCCGACACGACGCTCTCCTTCGCCGTCACCGTCTCCGATCCCGGCGGCCTGACGGCCGAGGCGACGATCGACCTCGAGGTGTTGGACCGCCTCGCGCCCTTGGCCGCGCACCGCACGTGCGCGGAGATCACCCATCCGTGGCCGTGCGTCGAGGTCTCCTCCTGCGGGTCGCTTCCCGAGGCGAACCGCTACTACCTGCTGACCAGGGACCTGACGGCGAGCGGCACCTGCCTGCTGACGACCGACGACGTCGTGATCGACCTCAACGGCTACACCGTGACCTTCGACGCCGGCTTCGACGGCGGCGATCTCGACCTGCAGAACGGCGGCTTCGAGGCCAACGCCGTGGGCGACCCGGGCTCGGCCGTCGTCGCCTGGGACCTGTCCGCGGCGCCCGGCGCGTCGGTCGTGAGCACCTGGGAGATGCCGCTGGTCGGCGACAAGGCGCTGTACGTTCCCGCGGGCGGAACGATCGTTTCGCCGTGGGTCCGGCTGCCGGTCCCGGACCGTTCGTACCGCGGCCAGATCGTCCAGCGCGGCCCGGGCGCGCCCGTGACGCTCGCCGTGGAGCGGCAGACCGGCGGCGCGCCCGAGGTCGTCTGCACGCGCGAGGTCACCGACTCGCTCGGGGGCGGCAAGGCGGTGTTCTGCAACTTCCACGGCCAGCCCGCGGGGCTGTATCGCCTGCGGGTCACTTCGACGCGCGACCAGTACTACGACGCGGCGGACATCGTCCCGGCGCGCAACGCGGGCCTCGGCGCCGTCGGCTACTACACGGCGTACGAGATCCCCGATCGGCCGAGCCACGTCTGCAACGCGGACGACGGCAGCTGCCACCTCCCCGACCAGGCGGGGAGCGGCGGACCGACTTGCGACGGGGGACGGATCGACGTTCGGCATGGAACGATCGTCGCGGGATCCTGGGGGATGAAGTCCTTCGGAATCTACGTCGACCGAGCGGATCTGGTGGTGCGCGACGTGACGGTGCGGATGCGCGGGGTGAACGCGAAGACGGTCGAGGCCGGCAGGGCCTACCTGTTCCAGTCGACCTTCGAGGCCGACATGCCGTGGGTCATCGATCGCGAGGACATCTCGGAAACCGGCGCGACGCTCGGCGGCGGCTCGGCCGTCTGGGGCTGCGAATTCGTCGGCGGCCAGGGATGCCTGTCGCTCGCGCACGCCGACGGAGCCACGGTGCGCCGCTCGCGGTTCATCAACCGGGCGACGGTCACGAACCACTACGCGATCTCGCTGGGCGGTTCGGAGCACGTGCTGGTCGAGGGCAACACGTTCAACTGCGTCCCGGAGGACCCGTCCTGCGTGCCGTTCAGCGGTTCCGGGATCCTGTTCTACCGGACGCGCCACAGCGAGGTGCGCGACAACGAGTTCCACGTGGTCGCCGCGCGCTGCGACGCCGAGTACGTCGACGGGGTGTTCACGACCAACGCGCTGCGGCTCACGGACTACGACGCCGCGCCGGGCGCGGCGGACGGCGTGTTCGGCAACGTGGTGGCCCGGAACCGCTTCGACCTCCGCGCCGATGCCTATCCGCAGATGCCCGACTGCGAGTGCTACGCGAACGGCGTGTTCTACTCGGTCGGCGCCGGGGACAACGTCTTCGAAGACAACGAATTCGACAGCGAGGCGCGCAGCCCCGCAGCCTACTCCTACGCCGCGTACATCGGCGCGTCGCACAACGGCGGGGTCTGGCGCCGCAACACGTTCCGCACGAACGACAAGGCGGTCTGGTTCTCCTCGGCCTACGGCCCGGCGGCGAACGCCCGCTTCGTCGGCAACACCTTCGAGCGCGTGGCGAACCCGTACTACGCGCCGGCGGCGCCCGAGGCGGCGATCCGGCTCGGCTACTGCTGCGGCTACGAGGCGGACAGCCTGGACCTCGTCGACAACCGATGGACCGGCGGTTTCGACCGCAACGCCTTCTGGTTCACGAGCAACCAGCCGGCCCCGTACTCGTTCGCGTTCCGGTGGACCGGGACGGTCACCGTGACGTTGGAGGGCGAGCGGTTCCCGGGCGACGCCATCGTGACGCTGGCCGGAACCGGCGAGACGGTCGCCGCCCACACGGACGGGACGGGAGCAGCGACGCTCACGGCCACGGAGTACCGGCAGTCGGGGACGAACAACCGGGAGTCCACCACGCGGGAGCGCGTCGATGTGACGCCGCACGTCTTGACGGTGGAGCCGGCCGGCCGGGGACCGTGGACCGGAACCGTGACGGTCGGGCCGGACTGGACGCAGCACGTGGAGCTTCCGTAGCGCTTCGAGCCCGCTGTTTCGGTCCGGCTCGAGGCAAGGCGACGAGCGTCGTCGTCGCAGGACCGAGGTCGCAGGATCGAGCGAGAATCGCGGCCGCCGGCAGGCGGTGGCGCGACGACACGGCCCGTTTCCTGGCCGACATCGTGTCGCTGCCCTCGCTCTCCGGCCAGCAGCGGGCGGTGGTCGAGCGGATCGCGGAGGAGCTGCGGAAAGTCGGCTTCGACGAGGTGCGTGTCGGCGATCTCGCGATTGCGATCGGCCGCATCGGCCGGGGCCGCTCACGGCAGCATGAAGATCTTGAACGCGAGGTCGCCCGTCTGCGCGGCCGCGCCGCGGTACATCGTGCCGCCCGCGTAGACGTTTCCCGCGGTGCTGACGCGCCAGACGCACTGGTAGTCGCCGTCGCAGCGCAGGCCGTCGCCCCCGCAGCAGCGGAACGAGAAGCACGGGGAACACCGCTCGCCGCCCCCGAGGACGAACCGGTAGGTCTGGGCGGCGCGGACCGGAATGCAGCCCAGCTCGAAGTACGTCGGCCCGACGACGTCCGCCGTCACGCACGCGGCCGTCGTCTCCCTGGCCGTGCTCGACGTGTCGAGCAGCACGAGGCCGGTCGCCGTCTCTTCGTAGAGCGACAGGCTCAGCGTGTGCACCCCGGTCACCGCCGTCGCCCGGATCTCGATTCCGGCAAGCACCCCGTCGCGCGGGACCCGGAACGACTGGCCCAGGCTCTCCAGCGTGAGGCTGACGAACTCGACGCCGCTGCACGTGAGCTGCCGCGTCTCGACCACGCTCGGCCCCGCGAAGCACGCCGTGCCGTCCCAGCAGCCCGTGCAGCAGATGTCGCCGTGGCAGAACCCGCCCGTGCAGGTGCTCCCCGACAGGGGGTAGTGCACGCACGCCGAAGACGAGCACTCGTCGTACGTGCACTCGTTGTGATCCTCGCAGCTCACGCACGCGGCCCCGTCCCGGCCGCACGCGGTGAAATCGGTGCCCTCCCGGCATCTCGTTCCGTCCCAGCACGACGTGCAGCAGTCGCCTCCGTGGCAGGTGCCCCCGGGACAGGTCGCGGCGTCGTCGGGCGGATTCGCGCAGGCACCGGCGACGCAGGCCGCCGCCGTGCACGGGTTGGAATCCTCCTCACACGCCTCGCACGCAGCTCCGGCGGCGCCGCACGCCGCGACCTCCTCCCCGGCCCGGCAGGCCGTCCCGTCCCAGCAGCCGCTGCAGCACGCGCCTCCATGGCATGTGCCGCCGGGACAGGTCGCGGCGTCGTTCGGGACGTTCGCGCACGCCCCGGCGCTGCATACGTCGTCCGTGCACGGGTTCCCGTCGTCGCACGAGACGCATGCCGCACCACCGATCCCGCAGGCCGCGACCGTGTCGCCGGGCTCGCACGCCGCGCCACTCCAGCAACCCGTGCACGGAACGTCCGGCACGACGACCTCGACCTCCGCCTCCGCCTCGCCTGCGGTGTCCGCCTCACCCGCGGCGTCCGCCTCGCTCATCACCTCGTCCGGCACGTCCCGTCCCTCGTCCGCGTCGGCCGTGGAGCCGCCCCCGCAGGACGGTGTCCCCACCAGCCCGGCGCACGCCAGGAAAACGGACCTTGTCCATCGCCTGCTCATTGCATCCTTCCTTGCACGGCTCGTCGGCCGTTCCCCATCCCTGCTGCAAGTCTGTCACAGGGCTTCGGCGGGGACAACGCCGGCCGCTACGTTCTGCTCCGGGTCGCCTTCCTGTGGTCGATGCCGAGAGCTGGCTACGGGCGGTGGCGCGGGCGCCCGCGGGTCGGGGCCGGGCGCCGGCATCTGCCGGCTCAGGCCGCTGGCGACCCCGGCGCTCGGCGGGTTGCGGCCAGGCCGTCCGCCCGTCCGAAGGGTGGCGGGCGGGCCGGCGGACGCGGCGTGCGTCGACAAGGGCCGGCGAGCCCCGGTAGGATGGGCGCCGGCCGCGGCGCGGACCGCGGGACGGAGGCGCAGATGCAAAAGCGGATTCTCGAGCTGGCCGAGCGGTGGCGCGACGACACGGCCCGTTTCCTGGCCGACATCGTGTCGATCCCGTCGCTCTCCGGCCAGGAGCGGGCGGTGGTCGAGCGGATCGCGGAGGAGATGCGGAAGGTCGGCTTCGACGAGGTGCGCATCGACGGTCTCGGCAGCGTGATCGGCCGCATCGGCCGCGGTCGCCACGTGATCGCCATGGACGCCCACATCGACACCGTCGATGTCGGCCACCGCGCGCTCTGGTCGTTCGACCCGCACCACGGCCACGTGCGCGACGGCAAGGTCTGGGGCCGGGGCTCCGCCGACCAGAAGGGGGGCATGGCGGGCATGGTCGCCGCGGGACGCATCCTCCAGGAGCTGGGCCTCTCGGGCGACTGGACGCTGCTGGTCACCGGCACCGTGATGGAGGAGGACTCGGACGGGTTGTGCTGGGACCACCTGATCCGGGTCGAGGGGTTGCGGCCCGAGGTGTGCGTGCTGACCGAGCCGACGGGCTGCCGGATCTACCGCGGGCACCGGGGCCGGATGGAGATCGAGATCGAGGTGACGGGGCGGTCGGCCCACGGTTCGGCGCCCGAACGGGGCGTGAACGCGATCTACAAGATGGCGCCGGTGATCCAGGGGATCGAGCGGCTCAACGAGCGGTTGCGGAGCGACCCGTTCCTCGGCAAGGGCACGGTCGTCGCCTCCCACGTGCTGGGCACCGGTCCCTCGCTCTGCGCCGTCGCCGACCGCTGCGTCCTGTACCTCGACCGGCGCCTGACGGCGGGCGAGACGCGCGAGTCGGCGCTGGCGGAGATCCGCGAGGCGCTGGGGGGGGTCGCGGCGGAGGTGCGGGTGCCGCGCTACGAGACCCCCGCGTACACCGGCAAGGTGTTCCCGATGGACAAGTACTACCCGACGTGGGTCACGCCGCCCGAGCATCCGGCGGTGCGCGCCGCCGTGGCGAACTACCGCGGCCTGTTCGGCGCCGAACCGGCGGTCGACAAGTGGACGTTCTCGACGAACGGGGTGGCGATCATGGGCCTGCACGGGATCCCGTGTGTCGGCTTCGGGCCCGGGTTCGAGGAGCAGGCGCACGCGCCGGACGAGTTCTGCCCGGTGGATCACCTCGCGCGGGCCGCCGCGTTCTACGCCGCTTTCCCCGCAGCCTATCTCGAGGCCTTGCGGTAGAATCCCCGCGCGGGCGTTTCCCGGCCGCGTCCCACGTCGCGGCCGCGGCGGCGCCCGCGGGTCGGACGCTGCGCCGCACGTGGGACGGACCGGGGGACGGACCCGGACTGGAGGAGACCGCCGATGCAGACCATCTTCCGTGGCAGGCACTTCATCTCGGAGCAGGAATGGACCCGCGAGGAGATCGACACCGCGATCGACGTGTCGTTCGACCTCAAGCGCCGCTTCGCCCTCGGCGAACCCCACCGGCTGCTCCCGGACAAGACGGTGTTCATGATGTTCTTCGAGCAGTCGACCCGGACCCGCAACTCGATGGAGGCCGGCATCACCCAGCTCGGCGGCCACGCCCACGACCTGACGCCCGACAAGATGCAGCTCTCGCACGGCGAATCGGCGAAGGACACCGCGATCATCCTCTCGCGGATGGGCCACGCCATCGCCTGCCGCAACTGCTTCTACGGGATCGGGAACGACTACCTGCGCGAGCTGGCGCGCTGGGCGACGGTGCCGGTCCTCAACCTGCAGTGCGACGTCTACCACCCGATGCAAGGGCTGGCCGACCTGATGGTGATGCAGGAGAAGTTCGGCCGCGACCTCCGCGGCCTGAAGGTCTGCATCTCCTGGGCCTACGCCACCAGCCACGCCAAGCCGGTCTCCGTCCCCCAGTCGCAGATCCTGCTCTTCACCCGCTACGGCATGCACGTCACCGTCGCCGCACCCCGGGAGTTCCCGCTCCAGGCGCCGATCGTCGCGCAGGCGCAGAAGAACGCCGCGGAGTCGGGCGGAAAACTCGAGTTCGTCGACGACATGGACGCCGGCTTCGAGAAGGCCCACGTCGTGATCCCGAAGAACTGGGGCGGCTTCGCCTGGTTCGACCAGTGGGAAGACTCGGACGAGCAGAAGAAGCAGATGAAGGCGAACCTCGAGAAGCACAAGGGGTGGATCTGCGACGCCCGGCGGATGAAGCTGGCCGACCCGCAGGTCAAGTACATGCACGCCCTGCCCGCCGACAGCGGCAAGGAGGTCACCGACGAGGTGATCGACGGCCCGCATTCGATCGTGTACGACGAGGCGGAGAACCGGCTGCACACCGCCAAGGCCGTGATGGCGCTCACCATGGGCGGCCGATAGGATGACCGGACGATGACGCGACACCGTTTCGCCTCCGCCGCCCTGGCGCGCGAGGAGGCCCTGCGCTGCCTGCTGTGCGACGACTCGCCCTGCCGCTGCGGCTGCCCCGCCGGCGTCGACCCGCGGCGGTTCATCCGCCGCATCCGCTTCGACGACCTCGCCGGCGCCGCGCGCCTGCTGCGCCGCGGCAACATCCTCTACGGCGTCTCCGGGTACGTCTGCCCGAGCGGCAAGACCTGCGTCTCGCGGTGCACCCACGAACGACTCGACCGCCCGATCGACATCCTGGGGCTGCAGCGCTTCGTCGCCGACTGGGAACGGACGGAGACCGCCGCCGGCCGGCCGCCGGCGACGCCCCGCCGCGT
>JAAZOP010000593.1 GCA_012797735.1 Myxococcales bacterium | reverse complement strand
GGGACGCGGCGCAGCGGGCCGAACACCCGCTCCGGCCGGGTCGCCGGCGCGGGCCGCGGCACGCCGGCCGCCGCCAGCTTCGCCTTGAGCGCCCGGTTCATGTACGCCGGGTCGAGGTTCATCACGCAGCCGTAGGCGGCGCACAGGCCGCACTCCGAGCAGAGGTACGACCCGACGAACGCCTCCAGGTCCTCCGTCACGCCGGCCGCCAGGCTGCGCATCAGCCGGTCGGGATACAGGCGGTGCCCGAGCAGGTTCCGCGGGCAGACCTCGGTGCACAGCATGCACTTGAGGCACGCGGCCCGGGTCAGGTGCAACTGCCGCTTCGCGTCGCGCAGGCGCCGCTGCACGACCGGATGGCGCTCGGGCAGCACCAGCACCGCGCTCGTGGTCTTGATCACCGGCTGGGCTTCGTCGGCCGCCAGCGCGCCCATCATCGGGCCGCCGACGATCCAGCGACTCCGCGGCTCCGTGGCCCCGCCCGCGGCGGCGACCAGATCGGCCAGGGGCGTGCCGAGCGGCACGCGGAAGGTGGAGGGCTCGCGCACGGCGCCGGTCACGGTCACCAGGCGGTGGGTCACCGGACGCCCCTGATCGACGGCGGCGGCGACGTCGAGCAGGGTGGAGACGTTGCTGACGACGGCGCCGACGTCGAGGGGCAGGCCGAACTCGGGGATGGTCCGGCCGAGCACCTCGCGCACCAGCACGAACTCGTCGCCGGCGGGGTAGAAGTTTTCGAGGCGGTGGAGGGAGACGAGGTCGTCGAGCCGCTGCCGGCGGATCGTCTCGGTCAGCCGTTCGACGGCCGCGTGGTACTTCGCCTTGAGCGCCACGACGCCGCGGCGGGCGCCGGTGGCGAGCATCGCCAGCCGCAGGCCGCGCAGCAGCTCGCCGGGCCGCTCGGCCATCTCCTGCTGATCGACCCGCACCAGCGGCTCGCACTCCGCGCCGTTGGCGATCACGACCTCGACCCGCGCCTCGAGCTTGACGTGGGTCGGGAAGCCGCCGCCGCCGGAGCCGACGACACCGGCGTCCCGGACGCGGGCGAGGATCGATTCGCGGGTCGGCTCGGGCACCGGCGTCGCCTCCTAGACGATGCGGAACGCGCCGGCGAGCACGCAGCGGCGCTGCCGGGTGAAGCTGCGCGGCGAGGTGAGCCCCTCGCCGGTCGGCCCCGCGATGCTGTACGTCGCGAACCCCTCGCCGCCGAACCCCAGCCCGGCGTACGATGGGGCGTTCTTGACGAAGATCGTCGTCTCGATTTCGCGCGCGACGCGGCTCATGTTGGAGACGCTCTCCGAGTGCATGATCGCGGTGTGGCGGAAACCGTGCTCGGCGCGGAGGGCGAGCGCGAGGGCCTCGTCGAGGTCGCGGACCCGGACGACCGGCAGGATCGGCATCAGCATCTCGGCGTGCACGAGCGGGTGTTCGAAGGTCGTCTCGCCGACGACCAGACGCACCTCGCGGGGCGCCTGGATCCCGGCGGCCTGGAGCAGCACCGCGGCGTCCTTGCCGACGAACGCCTTCTTCGGGTGCGGGTACTTCCCGTTCGGGTGCGGGAACGGCTCGCCCGGCTCGACGAGCGCCTCGGTGAGGCGCGCGAGCTGCTGGGGCGAGGCGAGGAACGCGCCGTGGGCCTGCAGCTCCGCCAGGAACCGGTCGGCGACCGTCTCGAAGACGAAGACCTCCTTCTCGGCGATGCAGAGGATGTTGTTGTCGAAGCTCGCCCCATCGACCACGTGCTTCGCCGCGCGGGACAGGTCGGCCGTGTCGTCCACGATCACCGGCGGATTGCCGGGACCGGCGGCGATGCACTTCTTGCCGGAGGCCATCGCGAGCTTGACCACCTCGCCGCCGCCGGTGACCACGAGCATCCGGATGCCGGGGTGCTTCATCAGGCCGGCCGACGTCTCGAGGGTCGGGCGGGCGACGGAAGCGACGAGCGTGGCGGGGCCGCCGGCGCCGCGGATCGCCGCGTTGAGCAGCCGGACGGTGCGATTGGACACGCCCGCCGCGCCCGGGTGCGGGTGGAAGATGATCGCGTTGCCGGCGGCGATGGCGCCGATCGAGTTGCAGATCACGGTCTCGACGGCGTTGGTGGTCGGCGTGATCGCGCCGACCACGCCGTAGGGCGCCGGCTCGACGAGCGTCAGGCCGTCGTCGCCGGTGTAGGCCAGCGGCTCGAGATCCTCGACGCCGGGCGTCTTGCGCGCCGCCAGCAGGATCTTCTGGATCTTGTCCGTCGCGCGGCCGAGCCCGGTCTCCTGCGCCATCTCGCGCGCCAGCGACTCCGCCTCGTCGACCGCCGCCCGCCGCATCGCCTCGAGGAAGTGCCGGCGGTTGCGCAAACCGACCAGGCTGAACTCGCGGTACGCGGTCGTGGCGGCCCGCACCGCCTCGTCGATCGTCTCGAACACCCCCTCGTCGGGCGCCGCCGCCACCCGCGGCGGAGCGGTCGCCGGCGCCGGACCGGAAACAGGCGCCGCCGGCACCCGGCCCTGCAGCCGCCGCACCACCTCCTCGACCAGCCGCGCGATCTGCCCCTCGTCGGTCGGAATCCCCATCGCTCACGGGCCTCCGTCGCCCCTCACTTGCGGAACGTCCGCCGGCCCTGGAACTCGACGTAGTCGACGATCCCCATGATCGTCGCATCGACCGGCGCGTCCTTCGTCGTCTCGGTGAGCCGGGCCGAACTGCCCTGGACCACCAGCACCACCTCGCCCTCGCCGGCGCCGACGGCGTCGATCGCGACCAGCGGCTTGCCGTCGGGCTGCTGGTTCGCGAAGTCGACCGGCTCGACCACCAGCAGCTTGACTCCGGTGAGCTTCTCCGTCTTGCGCGTGCTGACCACGTTGCCCACGACCCTGGCGAGGAACATCTCAGCTTCCTTTCTCGACCAGTTCGAGCCCCAGCGCCGCGGCGCGGGAGCGCGCCAGCGGGGTCACGATCGTCCGCGGCGGGAGCACCAGACGCCGCTCGCCCGCCTCCCAGAGCCTCCGGACGTCCTCCTCGGCGAGCAGGCCGCCGACCGACCGGACGGCGGTGGTCGCCGCGGCCGCGGCGCGCCCGAGCCGCTCCTCCCAGGCGGCGCCGGTCACGAGCGCGACGCCGAGCCGCTCGAGGCCG
>JAAZOP010000592.1 GCA_012797735.1 Myxococcales bacterium | reverse complement strand
CCGCCGCCCCCGCCGCCGCCTCCGGCACCGCCCTTGCCCCCCGTCGCGCGCGCCGCGTCGCCCTCGGCCGAACCGTCGCCGCCGCCGGGGCCGCCGAGGCCGCCGGCGAGCAGGGCGCCGGGAAGCCCCGACGCATCGAGCGAGGATCCGTCGCCGAGACGCACGTCGCCGGTGACGAAGATCCGGCCGGGCAGGCCCGAGGCGTCCGGCTGCACCGCCAGCGGGACGCCGGGACCCAGATCGAACGAGGCGAACATCCAGGTGCCCCGCAGGAACGGGGGGCTGGTCGTCGAGGACCCGCCGCCGCGGTGCAACGGGAGCATCAGCACGGTGGCCGCAATCTCGCCGGCCGCCCCCTGGAACCGGAACCGGAGCTGCTGGCCCTCGATCGGATACGGGAGGCGGTCGCCGGGAGGCGGAAGCCACTTGCCGACCCGCAACACGATCCCGCAGCGCACGTTGTTGCAAAGCCACTCGGTGATCTCGAGGTCCCCGCTCCGGGGCGGCGTGCCGGACGTGGCCTCGACGGTGGGCGGCGCCGCCACGCCCGTGAAGTCCGCTCCCGAGAAGTCCACCGCGATCCGCTGCAGCCCCTCGAACAACGGCGAGGGCGTCGCGGTCGCTACGGCGGGAGCCACGTACGTGTCGGCCGGCGCGCGGTCCCCGCCCTCGCAGCCGCAGCCGCATGCCAGGAACGTCGCCAGCCAGCCCCAGGGGCAGCGCATCGCAGGCACGTTAGCAAAGCTCCGCGGACCGCGCCACTACGGGCCGGCGTCGGCCCCCCCGCCGGCCGGCGAGCACGGCACGCCGGTGTCGATCAGCTCCGGATCGTCGAACGGCCCGATCCCCTCCGGGGGGTCGCAAACTCCTCCGACGCAACGCTCGCCGGCGACGCACGGGTCGAGCGTGGCGGCGCAAGCGGCGTCCAGCGATATCGTCCATTCGCTCACCCCCGACTCGCTCAGCGCACCCATCCACTCCTCGGTGCTCAGCAGCACATCGTCGCTCGAGAACTCGACATGGAAGGCGACCCAGGCGTCGTACTCGCGGCCGGGGAAGTAGTCGATGTGGATCGGCAGGTCGGCGGCCGACGCCAGCCAGAACTCCCGGGTCGCCGGTTCGCAGATCCGGAAGCCGGCCGTATCGCGCCGCGCGGCGGTGACCTGGACGAGGATGTGATCGAGCTGCGACGGAATCTCCGCCTGGGCGGTGATCGTCAGCCGCACCTTCCGCTCGACGTCCCCGTCGCAGGCGATCGCTCCGCACAGCGCCGGCACGAGCAGCGCGAGGTGCCCCCACCGCCACATGCCTCGACTCGACCCGCCCGCCATCTCCATCTCCTCCATCTCCTGCTCCCGAGGCACGCCCGGCGTCCCGCCCTACGGCCCGTGGATCGACCAGTCCGCGGCCGGCGGCGCGTCCTCCGGCCACAAGAGCACCCCGGCCGTCACCGCCCCGCCGGCCACGACGACGCCGACGATCGTCCAGAGCCACCACGACTCGAGGACCGAGGTCTCCTCCTCCTCGGGCGGTTCCGCGGAAGGACCCGGCCCGGCCGGCACCGCGGCCGGCAACGCCTCCAGCACGAGTTGCACCTGCCTGCTCTCGCCGGCCATGACGTCGAACGGCATCCGCGCGTCGCGGTAGCCCGGCCGCCGCGCCTCCAGGACGTGGGCGCCGGCGCCGACGCGCAGCGGCTGGACGAGCGGCGTCGAGCCGACCTGCCGTCCGTCGAGGAACAGGGTCGCGCCGTCGACGTTCACCTGGACCCAGACCTGGGACAGGCTCGATTCCATCTCCGCGATGACTTCGACGACCTGCTGCCGCTGGTCGTCGGTCGCATCCTGCCCCGCCTCGACCAGGAACTGGCGCAGCGAATCGATCGCCTCCGGGAAGCGCAACAGGGCCCGCTGGCACATGCCGATGTTGTACAGGAGAATCGGCCGGGTGCTCAGCTCCCGGGCCCGCTGGAACGCCACGAGCGCCGTGGCGTAGTCCTCGCGGTCGAGCGCCGCGACCCCTTCCTCGAACAGCCGGCGCGCCTCCGCCTCGTCGCCCGACGCCTGCGCCTCCGCCGCACGCGGCGCCGCGGCCGCGCACACCACGGCGAGCGCCCCCGCCAGCCACGCCGCGACCGACCGCCTCCCCGTGATGTTCCGTTGCGTCATCCCTAGTCGCCCCAGTTCGTGATGAAGGTCGTCCCCAGACGACCGTCCCGGAGCCCCGCATCGCGCGTCGCCGTCCAGCTGTCCTCCGCCCGATTCGCCGCCGTGCCGGCATCCGCGGGCGGACGCACCGTCTCGCCGGCGTCGAGGGCCGCGAGTTGTCCTGCCTCCGCCCCCGGCGATTCGCTCGACCGCGGCCGCAGATCCGGGCGCACCGTCCGGTCGCGGTCCGGAAGCACGGTGCCCGACCACCGTTCGTAGCGCCCGCCCGGCACATTCACCACCACCAGCACCGGCTCGGACGAGACCGGCAGGTCCACACCCCGCGTCGGGTCCACGGACCGTCCCGCCACGCTCACGCTCGCCCCGGCAGGGACGCCCGCGAACGACAGGTGGACCGTCTGCGCCCGCGGCGGCCGGGTCGTCCCGGCCTCCCGCACCGGCTGCTCGACGGAGGACGGCGCGGGCGCCGCATCCGGTCCGGGGGCCGCCCCCTTCGCCGCCGCTCCGTCCGGACCAACCGTCTCGTCGACCGCCGGCGCCACATCCGCCGCCTTCCCGGGCTCGAGGGGTGACGAGACGGCCGCCGTCACGTCGACCGGCGACGCATCCGCCGCCTTCCCGGACTCGACGGGCGACGGCGCGGAGACCCCGGCGTCCGCCGGCGCCGGGACCGCTGCCTGGACCGCCGCCGGAACCGCGGGGGCGGGCGCCTGGTCGCGCCGGAAGGCGAACCGCACCGCCAGCACGACCGACAGCGCCGCGAACACGACGAGCGCAACCGCCATCGCGAGACCCCGGCGCCCGCCGCCGGGGTGCGTGAAGGCCGCCGACGACCGGCCGACCACAGTGGAGGAGTGCGCCTCGGCGGCCGGTGCCGGTGCGG
>JAAZOP010000591.1 GCA_012797735.1 Myxococcales bacterium | reverse complement strand
CGTCCGCGGCCGCCAGGGCCGCCGCCCGCGCCGCCTCGTCCGCCCGCAACAGCTCCTCGCGCCGCTGGTGCACCAGCGCCAGGTCTTCCTCGGTCGGCAACCGCGTGAGCGCGTAGGTCCGGTTCTGCCGGTTCTGCCCGTACCGGTACGGCAGCACCTGGTCGCGGTCCGGCTCCCGCGGCACGTCGGTCGCCTCCGGCGGCTGGAGATCCACCTTGAGGCTGCGCGAGCAGACGAACCCCTTCTCCGGCAGGGGATACCAGTTCCCGCCGACGCAGCCGCGTCCCCGCTCCACCTTCAGACCGGTGCGGATGCGCGCCCCCTTGCGCAGATATCCCAGCCGCGTCGAGTTCGAATCGGGCTTGTGGTACACGGGCGAGAAGTTGGCGACGACCAGCGCGTGCATCGGGTACTGGATCTCGAAGAGATCCTCCTCGCTCAACGGCGGCGCCGCGTCCACCGGCTCGGCGTCGGGCGATTCCGCCGTGCCCGGCCCCGCGTCCTGGCCCGGAGCCGTCGCGCCCGCTCCGGCGTCCTCCGGGCGCACCCGCGGCACCGGCACGAAGCGGGCGTCGTTACGGCCCCGGGGCTGCGCCGCGGCGACCGGCCCGGAGGTCTCCTCGCCGCCGCTCGATCGCGCCCGCGGTGGCTCGGTGCAGGGCGTCACCAGCGTGGCCGCCGCCGCCGCGGCTGTGATCAAGCCCGCCGCCGCCGCGCGAAGCCGCACGCGTCCCCCCTCGTGCCGGCCCGGTTCGTGTCGAGTTCCCCGTCGTCCTGCGTGCATCACGCCGTCCCTGCCCTTCGCCCGCCCCAGGCGACCGGACGTCGCCCTTCCCCCGGCGTTCCGGGTCGAAGATATTCGACGCTTCTCGACCGCACAACTTCTCGGCGGAGCCGGCCGCCCCCGCCGTGCTCCCTCCCGCTGGACTTCGTCGCGTCCCCGCGGTAGCAACGGGTCCATGCCACGACCCGTCGAATCCGAACGGCTCCGCGCGCTGCCTCCCTACGCCTTCGCCGAGATCGACGCGCAGGCGGCTGAACTCCGCCGGCAGCACGTCGAGGTGATCGATTTCGGGGTCGGCGACCCGACGATCCCGACGCCCGGACCGATCCGCCGGGCGTGCCGGGAGGGGGTCGAACGGTACGCCGATGCGGGCTACCCGGCCTACGCCGGCGCGCCGTTCTTCCGTCAGGCCGCCGCCGACTGGCTCCGCCGGCGCCACGGGGTCGAGCTTTCCCCCGAAACCGAGATCACCGCCACGATCGGCTCGAAGGAGGCCGTGTTCCACCTCCCCGAGGCGGTGTGCGACCCCGGCGACGTGGTGGTCGTGCCGTCCCCGGGCTACCCGCCCTACGCCGCCGGCGCCCGGTTCGCCGAGGCCCAGACGCACCCGTACGGGCTGTTCGCCGCCCACGGCTTCCTGCCCGACCTGGAGGCGCTCGAGCGGTCCCTGCCGGCGCGCGCGCGCCTGCTCTGGATCAACTACCCGAACTCGCCGACCGGCGCCTGCGCTACCCGCGACGACCTGGCCCGCCTCGCGGCCTTCGCCCGGCGGCACGACCTGTTGCTGGCCTCCGACGAGGCGTACATCGATCTCTGGTTCGGGGAACAGCCGGCGCCGTCGCTGCTCGAGGTGGCCCGCGAGCGGGTGATCTGTTTCTTCTCGCTGTCGAAGCGCAGCGCGATGACCGGCTACCGCGTCGGCTTCGCCGCCGGCGACCGCGAGCTGATCGGCGCGCTCCGGCGGCTCAAGACCAACCTCGATTCCGGCGTCCCGACGTTCATCCAGTCGGCCGCGGCCGAGGCGTTGGCGGACGAGACGCACGTCGAGCAGATGCGCGAGGAGTACCGGGACAAGCGCGACCGGCTCTGCGCGGCCCTCGAGCGGCTCGGGCTGCCCCCGGCCCGCCCGGCCGGCGCGATCTACGTCTGGCAGCCGCTTCCGCCCGGTCTGGACGACCGCGAGGCGGCGCGCCGGTTGCTGCGGCCCGATCTGGCGATCGTCGCCACCCCCGGCTCGCTCCTCGCCAGCCCCCTGCCCGACGGGCGCCATCCCGGCGCCGGCCACCTCCGCTTCGCGCTCGTGCCGCCCCTCCACCTGGTGGACGAGGCGGTACGACGGCTGACCTCGATCCCCTGGCTCGACCGTTGATCGCGGATCGACGGGCCCGCGGCGGGCTCGCCCGGCGTCGCCCGGGAGCCGCACCGCCGCCGCTCGGGGTGCCGCGCGTCGCGACCGCCGCCGAATCGGCATCGGCGAGGCCTACCGGAGGATCTCGCGCGCCAGCGTCGCGTCGGGGTGCGCCGCCGCGGAGGCGAGGAGCAGAGCCAGGAGCAGTCCGGTGACGACGAAGTAGGCCGCCGCCCAGCGCACCACCTGGCCGCGGGTCATCGGCGTCACGCGGGCCATCCGCCGCAGCCGCTGCGACTGCCGCAGCTCGAAGTGGAACAGCGCCTGGTCCGTCTCCTCCCCCAGGCTCGGGCGCGCCAGCCCCTTCAACGTCGCCAGGCCGGCCGGGGACAGCGCGGCGACGCGCGGCGAGGAGGTGATCTGGCGGAACCGGATCGCCGCCCCCGCCTCGGACACGAACTCCAGCAACCCCACCGCGCCCACCACCGCCAGCAGGGTGATCTCGAAGGCCCAGGCGAGGCCCAGGGCGGCGACGAACATGGCCAGCGAGAGGACGATGCCCAGGCGGCTGCCCAGCGAGTAGCCGACGGCGGCGAGGACGCGGCCGCCGTCGAGCGGGTTGACGGGGAGGAGGTTGAACAGGTTGAGCAGCGCCCACCAGGCGATGACCACGCCGACCGCCGGGTGGGCGAACCCCGTCGCGGCGTCGAAGACCGCCGCCGCCGCCGTCAGGCCGAGCCCCCAGAGGGGGCCGGCGAGCGCGATCCGTGCCTGCTCGGCCCGCGTCCGCCAGGTGTCCTCGGTCACCGCCGCGGCTCCGAGCAGCGGGATGAAGTAGATGCCGCGGACCTTGAGCCCCGCGCGGCGCATCGCATGCACGTGACCGTATTCGTGGAACGCCAGCATCACCATGATCGCGATCGCGAACTTCCAGGACAGCAGCACGCTGTAGACCGCCGCGGACGCCAGGGCCGGCCCGACCTTGAACGTCTTGAGCGCGGCGGGGAGCCCCTTGGCGAGCTTGGTGCCGATCTTCGCCAGCAGCACGAGGAACCCGCCGAGCGAGACGCGACGCTTCTCGGCGCTCCCGGCCTGCGCCGGCTCCTCCGCCTGCTCGTCCGGCACCGCGGCCACCGGCGGCGTCGCGTGCTCCTGGAGCACGTCCGGCAGGTACCGCTCGTCGCCGGCCCGATCGGCGATGACCGCCAGCAGCACGCCGCTGTCCGCGACGTCGGTGATCGGCTGCGGACCGTCGAGTTCGATGCGGATCGCCGGCGATCCGATCGGCGACAGGTCGGCGAACAGGATCCGCTCCCGCCCGCGGCTCTCCAGCACGATGTAGCGGAGCCGCACCGGCCGGCCGCGGATCGTCACCGGCGTCTCGGCGAGATCGATCGACCGCAGATCCGACCAGGCGATGCTCGCCCGTTCCCGCGACCCGCGCCGGTGGATCCCCTCGTCGTCGATGCGGATCCCGAGGCTCCCGATCCGCACCCACCAGGTCGTCGCATAGTAGGCGAGACCGACGACCATCGCCCCGAGCAGCGCGAACCCGAAGGGCAGTTCCGTCGAGACGCCCACGGCCGCGGCGACCCCGGTCACCAGGAGCGCCGACAGCGCCACGCGCCGGCCGTTGGCCCGGAAGATCAACGGCCGCGAGGGAAACCGGCCCGGCGCGTCCGCCACGGCCGCGTCCGCCGCCCCGGTGCCGATGGGTGCGAGCGTCACGAGACCATTCGTAACCCACGGGGGCGGTTGGATCAAATGGAACCTGCCGTCGAGCGTCGGCAGGCCGTCTCGGTCCGCTCAGGGGACGATTCTCGTCCCGTGGCGTCCCTCGACCGCCTCGACGAGCTTCTCGGGCGAGGTGATCAGCGCCTCCCTGCCGCCGGCTTCCAGGAAGCGCGCCACGGCATCGATCTTCGGGCCCATCGAGCCCGCGGGGAACTGGCCCTCGGCCAGGTAGCGGCGCGCCTCGGCCAGCGTCAGCCGCTCGAGCTCGCGCCGCGTCGGGCGGCCGAAATCGAGGCAGACGCGGGGCACGCCCGTGGAAATGACGAAGATGTCGGCGCCGAGCTCGGCGGCGAGCAGGGCGGAGGCGAGGTCCTTGTCGATCACGGCGGCCGTGCCGGCCAGGTCGCCGTCCGGTTTCCGCACCACCGGGATCCCGCCGCCGCCCACCGCGATCACGACGTAGCCCGCCCGCACCAGGTGGCGGATCGCGTCCAGCTCGAGGATCTCCCGCGGGGCGGGCGAGGCGACGACGCGGCGCCAGCCGCGGCCCGCGTCCTCCCGGACGTCCCACCCCTCCTCCTCCTTCCGCCGCCGTGCCGTCGCCTCGTCCATGAACGACCCGATCGGCTTGGTCGGATTGCGGAACGCCGGGTCGTCGGCATCGACCAGCACCTGCGTCACCACCGACACCGCGCGCCGGTCGAGCCCCCGGCGGCGGAACTCGTTGGCGAGCTGCTGCTGGATCATGTACCCGAGCGCCCCCTGGGTGTCGGCGCCGATGCTGTCCAGCGGCACCGGGTGCAGCTCGTGGAGCGCCAGCTCGCAGCGCCGCAGGATGAAGCCGACCTGCGGTCCGTTGCCGTGCGTGATCACCACGTTCCAGCCCCGCGCGAGCAGCTCGGTGATGTGCGCGCACGTCTCGCGCGTCACCGCGAACTGGTCGCTGACCCGCTGGTGCTGCTGGTCGCGGATCAGCGAGTTGCCGCCGATCGCCAGCACCGCGAACCGGTTCCGCTCCACGGTCATCGCTCCTTCCCTCCCGTCCACCGCGTCGCGCGCAGGAACGTCCAACCGATCGCCGCCGCCCCGAGCAGCAGCCACAGGGTGGCCCAGAAGGCCGGCGGCAGTCCGAGCAGCTCCGACATCGTCGCCGCGTCGTTCTCGCCGTGCGCGTAGTACAGGACCCGGATCGCCAGCACCGCGTTGAGCGCCGTCTGCAGTCCGAGCAGCACCAGCGTCCAGCGCGCCGCCGCCGCGGTCCGCCGCGCCACGACCGCCCCCAGCCCCGCCGCCAGCAGCAGCAGCGCGATGATGCCGAACGCGGTGCGCACCCACAGCAACGTCGTCAAGATCAGCCCCACCCCCAGCGTCGCCAGCACCGGACGATGCAGCCTCGGCCGCTGGACCGCCGCGAGCAGTCCCGCCGCCGCCAGCGCCGTCCCCACGTACCCGGCGCTCGCCACCAGCGCCCGCGAGCCCGTGCCGAACTCGCGCGGGTCGAACAGGTACGTCGCCAACCCCGAGGTGTCCGGCCGCACGAGCAGGCCCTGCACTTCGGCCCCGCACGCCAGCGCCATCAGCGCGTGGCACGTCTCGTGGATCCACGTCGCGAACAGCGCCAGCGGGTAGAGCAGCGTCTCCCCATGCGGCACCAGGTTCAGCGCCGCCACCACGGCCGCGGCCCCCAACAACGCCGGCGGGCTCACCCCGCCGGCCGCCGGCTTGCCCAGCCGATCCCGCCACGTTCCTGCTCCACCCACCGCCTTCTCCTCGCTTCCGCCTCGGGACCCGTGCACCCGCGCCCGGCCGGAGCGTCGCGCGGGGCGGGGGGCCGGGTCAAGGCGGGAGCGATCCGACCGTCCACGGTTCCCCGGCCGGCCTCCTCGCGGGGGCGGTCAGGGCTCCATCGGCTGGACCGGTCGCGCCGCCGGACCTACAATACGACCCATGACATTCCACCGAGGACTCGCAGGACTCGTGGCCGGCCTGTGGATCGCCGGCTGCACCGAATCGAACCCGTTCTACGTCCCGCCGGACGCCGGCGACGTCCCGCAGGACGGCATCGGCGACGTGCCGTTCGAGGACGCGGGCGACGCGGACGTGCCGCCGCCGGAGGACGCGGGCGACGCGGACGTGCCGCCGCCGGAGGACGCCGGCGAGGTGGACGCACCGGCGGACGTTCCGGTGGATGCACCGGCGGATGTGCCGGGCGACACGCCCGCGGACCTGCCGCCGGACGTGCCTCCCTGCGGCAACGGCACGGTCGATCCCGGGGAGGAGTGCGACGACGACTCGGACTTCTGCGTCGCCTGCGCCCTCGAGCCGCCGGCGGGGTGGGTCGAGTGCGCCGACGCGGCGGGCAACCCGACCTTCTTCCTGGTCGACAACTGGCCCGGCAACCACTCGGCCGACGACTGGCGCGATCGCTGCCGGACAACGATCGAAGCCCTGGGACCCGTCGGTCACGAGCTGTCCGGGCTGGCGCTGTTCTACGACCAGGAACTGTGGGACTGCATCTCGGGAGCGCTCGACACCGGCACCGCCTACTGGGTCGGCGCGCGGCAGGACCACGGCGCCACCGACTACGCCGAGCCGGGCGGCGGTTGGTACTGGAACGCCTGGGACGGCTCGGCGTGGACGAACGAGGCGCCGATCGATGCCGGCGCCGCCTGGCTGGGCGCGACCTACGACAACGCCGGTGGGACCGGCGCGGCCGACTGCGCGCGCCTGATGCGCAGCGGCGGCAACTGGGTTGTCGCGGACTACTCGTGCACGTCGAACGCCCGCATCGACGGCATTTGCATGGTCCGCTACTGAGGTCCGCCCGGCGTGCCCGTCCCCGTCGTCCCCGTCCTCCTGGCCGTGGCGATCCTGCTCGCCGCCGGCTGCGGCGACACCTCCGGCGTGTCCGACGTTCCGCCCGACGTTTCCGGCGACACGGCCGAGTTCTCGGGCGCCGACGCTCCGTCCGACGTTTCCTCCGGCGACGGCGACGCCGGCGCCGACCCAGGGTCGCTCGACGCCCTGCCGCCCCCGTGCCCTCCGCAGATGGCGCTCGTCGAGGACGCCTTCTGCATCGATCGCTACGAAGCGGCGCTCGAGGAGCGGACGCCGGACGGTTCGTGGGCGGCCGCCTCGCCGTACCTCACGGTCGGTGCGCGGGTGGTGCGCGCGGTGCCGGCCGTTGGGCTTCCGCCGCAAGGATACATCTCGGGCGTCGAGGCGGCCGCGGCGTGCGCGGCCTCCGGCAAGCGGCTCTGCACGTCCGCGGAGTGGCTGGCCGCCTGCCGCGGGCCGGACGAGCGGGTCTATCCGTACGGCGACGAGCACGTCGAGGGGGCGTGCAACGATCGCTACGCCGGCGTCCACCCCGTCGTCGACTACTTCGGCACTTCCGAGGGGGTCTGGGACGCGGCGCACATGAACGACCCCGGGATCAACCAGCAACCCGGCACGGTCGCGCCCGGCGGCGCGTTCGCCGCCTGCGTGAGCGTCTGGGGCGCGTTCGACCTGCACGGGAATCTCCACGAGTGGGTGGCGGACGCCGAGGGCACCTTCCGTGGGGGCTTCTACGCCGACGCCTCGCGCAACGGCCCCGGCTGCACCTACGCCACGACCGCGCACGCCGCGACCTACCACGACTACTCCACCGGCTTCCGCTGCTGCGCCGACCGCGCCCGTTGACATCGCCCCGTCGTTCGGCCTAGGTCGGCATCCAGGAGGTGCCACCGATGAGCGAGATCACCAAGGTGCTGGCGCGGGAAATCCTCGATTCGCGCGGCAATCCGACGGTCGAGGTCGACGTGTTCCTCAAGAGCGGCGCGATGGGGCGGGCCGCCGTCCCCTCCGGCGCCTCGACCGGCGAGCTGGAAGCGCTGGAACTGCGCGACGGCGACCCGGGCCGCTATCTCGGCAAGGGGGTCCGCAAGGCGGTCAAGAACGTCGCCGCGCTGGCCAAGGTGGTCAAGGGGCACGAGGCGGCCGACCAGCACGGCGTGGACCTGCTGCTGATCGACGCCGACGGCACGTCGAACAAGAGCAAGTACGGCGCCAACGCGATTCTCGGCATCTCGATGGCGACGGCCCGCGCGGCGGCCTGCGAGCAGAACGTGCCGTTGTTCCGGTACCTGGGCGGGCCGAAGGCCCGGCTGCTGCCCGTGCCGATGATGAACATCGTCAATGGCGGCGCCCACGCCGATTCGGGCCTCGACATCCAGGAATGCATGATCGTTCCGCACGGCCTGCCGACCTTCTCCGAGGCGCTGCGGGCCGGCATCGAGGTGTTCCACGCGCTCAAAGGGCTGCTGGGGGCCGCCGGCCTGGCGACGAGCGTCGGCGACGAGGGCGGCTTCGCTCCGGACGTGCCCTCCAACGAGGCGGCCCTCAAGCTGATCGTCGCCGCGATCCGGTCGGCGGGCTACGAACCCGGCAAACACGTCTCCCTGGCCCTCGACCCGGCCGCCTCGCAGTTCTACGACGCCGCGTCCAAACGCTACGTCTTCCGCCGCGAAGGACGCTCGTTCGACGCCGCCGGCCTCGTCCGTTACTGGAAGCAGCTCTGCGCCCGCTACCCGATCCTCTCGATCGAGGACGGCATCGCGGAGGACGACTGGGCCGGTTGGACCCTGATGCAGAAGGAGTTCGCCGGCCGGATCCAGATCGTGGGCGACGACGTGTTCTGCACCAATCCGAAGCGGCTCCAGGAAGGGATCCAGAAGAAGGCCGCCAACTCGATCCTGATCAAGCTCAACCAGATCGGCACCGTCTCCGAGACGCTGCGCACGATGCAGATCGCCGCCGAGGCCCACTGGTCCTGCGTCGTCTCCCACCGCTCGGGCGAGACCGAGGACCCGTTCATCGCGCACCTGGTCGTCGCCACCGGCGCCGGCCAGATCAAGACCGGCTCCGGATGCCGCTCGGAGCGCATCGCCAAGTACAACGAGCTGCTCCGCATCGAGGAACTGCTCGGCAAGGACGCCCGCTTCGCCGGCCGCAAGACGATCATCGGCCGGTAGGCCGGCCGGGTGTCGCAGCGGCGGGGGGAGGGCGAGGCCGTCTTCCCCCTCCCCCGACCGGGGCGGCCCGTGGTAAGGTGCGCGGCCGTGCCGGAGCGCGGCGGCCATCGCGACGTCGTGATCCTCGGCGCGGGCCTCGCCGGCCTCGCCGCCGCCCGCCACCTGCGCGCCCGCTATCGCCTGCTCGAGGCGGCCGACCGCGTCGGCGGCCTGTGCACGACCACCCTGGACCACGGCTTCCGCTTCGACCGGACCGGCCACCTGCTCCACCTGCGCGATCCGCGCATCCGCGCCTGGGTCGTCGGTCTGCTCGGCGACCGCCTCCTCCGCATCGAACGCCGCTCGCGGATCTTCTCCCACGGCGTGTACACCCGCTATCCCTACCAGGCGAATACCTTCGGCCTGCCGCCGCCGGTGGCCTACGAGTGTCTCTCGGGGTTCCTCGCGGCGTGGGACCGGCGCGACCGGGGTCCGGCGCCGCGCGACTTCGAACAGTTCATCCTCCAGTACTTCGGCGCCGGCATCGCCCGCCACTTCATGGTGCCCTACAACACGAAACTCTGGGGCGTCGCGCCGCGCGAGCTGTCCACCGACTGGACCGACCGGTTCGTCCCCAAGCCGGACCGCGAGGACGTGCTCAAGGGGGCCGTCGGGCTGCACGACCGCGAGCTGGGCTACAACGCGGAGTTCCTCTACCCGCGCCGCGGCATCGGCGAGCTGCCCGAGGCGCTGCACGCGGCGCTCCGGCGCAGGGCCGAGTTCGGCATGGAGGTCGAGGCGGTCGACCTGCGCCGTCGCGTCGTCCGCGCCGGCGGCGCCGACGTTCCGTTCCGCTGGCTGGTCTCGACGCTGCCGCTCGCCGAACTGTGCCGGCGGCTGCGGGGCGCGCCCGCCTGGGTCGCCCGCACCGCCGCGCGCCTGCGCTGCACCCCGCTCACCTACCTCGACGTGGCCCTCGAGCGCCGCCCGGGCAACGACTTCCACTGGTCGTACGTCCCCGAGCCGCGCCTGCCGTTCTACCGCGTGGGTGCCTACTCGAACTTCTCCGCCGAACTCGTGCCGCCGGGCCGGGGAGCGCTGTACGTCGAGCTCGCGGCGCGCGGGCCGTTCCGCCGCCGCGACTGGCCTGCCGTCGAACGCGGGCTCGTCGAGTTGGGACTGATCCGCGGCGCGGCCGACGTCCGCTTCGTCCGCCCCCGCGTGCTCCCCTTCGCCTACGTGATCTACGACCTGGCGTGGCGCCGATCCCGCGAGCGCCTGCTGGCGTTCCTGCGCGAGCATCGTATCCTGTCGGTCGGCCGCTACGGCGGCTGGGAGTACTCCGCGATGGAGGACGCCCTGCTCGCCGGCCGCGCGGCCGCCCGCATCGTGGAGGAGAACGACCGATGAGCGAACCTGCCGTTCCCGTCCCCCGCGTCTCCGTCGTCATCCCCGTCTACAACGAAGAGCCGATCCTGCGCTCGGCGATCGTCGATCTCGTCGCGCGTCTCGACGAAATGAAGATCCCCTACGAGATCCTGATCGCCGAGAACGGCTCGACCGACGGCACGGTGGCGATCGCCGCCGAACTGGCCAAGCGTTTTCCCCAGGTGCTGTATTCCAGCCTCGGGGAACCCAACTACGGCAAGGCCTTGCGGCAGGGGATCCTCCGGGCCCGCGGGGAGTTCGTGATCTGCGAGGAGATCGACCTCTGCGACAGCGAGTTCCACAAGCGCGCCCTGGAGATCCTGGAGACCGGCGGCGCCGACCTCGTCGTCGGCAGCAAGCTGCTCGAAGGCGCCGAGGACAGGCGGCCGATGCTGCGCCACATGGGCAGCATCGTGATCAACTCGATGCTCAAGGTCTCCCTCGGCTTCAAGGGCACCGACACCCACGGTCTCAAGGCCTTCCGCCGCCTCGCCCTGCTCGACGTCGTCCACCAGTGCCTCGCCGACAAGGACCTGTTCGCCAGCGAGCTCGTCATCCGCGCCGACCGCTCCGGCATCCGCAAGGTCGAGATCCCGATCCGCGTCGTCGAGAAACGCGCCCCCTCGATCAACCTCTTCCGCCGCGTGCCGAACGTGATGCTGAACCTGGCCAAGCTGTTCGTCGCCATCCGCATCCGCGGCTGACCGTCGCCGGGGGACCCGCGATGACCCACCGCCGCCGCCTGGTGTCCCTGACCGTCGACCTCGACGAACTCGACTGCTACCGCGCGATCCACGGCCTGGGCGACGGCGCGGGCGAGACGCCGATCTACGACCGCGGCGTGCCGCGCTTCGCCGAGCGGCTCGCGCGGGAGGGCGTGCGGGCCACCTTCTTCGTCGTCGGCCGCGACGCGCAGCGCCCCGAGCGGGCCGCGCGGCTCCGCGAGCTGGCCGCCGCGGGCCACGAACTCTCCAACCACTCGCTCAGCCACTACTACGACCTCGTCCGCCGCAACCCCGCGATCGTCGTCGCCGAGGTCTCCGGCGGGCGCGCCGCGGTCGCCGACGCCGTCGGCGTCGCCCCGGTCGGCTTCCGCGCCCCGGGCTACACCCTGTCGGCCGACCTGGTCGAGATCCTCGCCGACCTCGAACTGACCTACGACTCGTCCGTGCTGCCGTCCCCCGCCTACTTCGCCGCGCGCTCCGCCGCGATCGTCGGCAAGGCCCTGCTCGGTCGCCGGAGCCGCTCGCTGTTCGGCGGCTTCGACCTCGCCTTCGCCCCGCGGCGGCCGTACTATCTGACTTGGCCGCCGTTCCGGCGCCGCGACGAGCGGGTGGGGGACCGGGGCGGGTTGCGCGAACTGCCGATTGCCGTCCTGCCCTGGGTCCGCCTCCCCGTGATCGGCACCTCGCTCGTCCTCGCCGGACCCGCCCACGCCGCACGCCTGTGCCGCCTGCTCCGCAACGAGTTCTTCGTCAACCTCGAGTTCCACGGGATCGATCTGTGCGCCCCCGGCGACCCCGGCCTTGCGTCGCTCGCCGGCCACCAGCCGGACGCGACCCTGCCGCTCGCCCGCAAGCAGGAGACCCTCTCGGCCGTGATTCGCGAGTTCCGCGAGGCCGGCGCCGAGTTCGTCACGCTGGCCCAGGCCGCGGACCTCGCCTTCCAGAAGCCGCTCAAGAGTTGAACAGCCCCGCCGCCGGACGGCGCGGATCGGCCCCTGGTCTCGCGGCGAACGGGCCGGTCGAGCGGCGTTTGCCGCTGGTACGACCGTGTGTCATCCTTCCGCGAAGACCCGAACGGTGGAGGGGCGGACGATGACGCGAGACGGAGACGTGAGGTGGATCGGTGGGATGGTCGCGGCAACCTGGTTCGCGGCGTTGCTGGCGGCCGGCTGTGGCCTTCAGACCACCGGCCTCGGCGGGGGCGACGGCACCGACAACGCCGGCGTCGAGGACGGCGGCGAGGTTCTCACGCCCGACGACGCGGACGCGCCGCGCGACGACGGGACCGACGGCGAAGTGCCGCCGACCTGTGGCAACGGCACCGTCGATCTCGGAGAACAGTGCGACGACGGGAACGAAACACCGGCCGACGGTTGCGAGAACGACTGCACCTGGAGCTGCGTGGGCGCGGACCGGTGCGACGACGGCGAGACCTGCAACGGCGCGGAGACCTGCGGGCCCGACCACCGATGCGCGGCGGGCACCCCTCCGCCCGATGGCACGCCCTGCACCGGCGCCGGCGGCGAACCTGGGGTCTGCCGCGCCGGCACCTGCGCCCCCGCGAACTGCGGCGACGGTACCATCGATACCGGCGAGGAGTGCGACGACGGCAACGCCGACAACACCGACGCCTGTCTGTCGGACTGCCGGAACGCCGGCTGTGGCGACGGCTTCACCTGGGCCGGCGTCGAAGCGTGCGACGACGGAAACAGCGTCCCCGGCGACGGCTGCGAGGACGATTGCACCTGGAGCTGCGAGACACCGGCCGACTGTGACGACGGCGAGGCCTGCAACGGCGCGGAATCGTGCTCCGCCCACGTCTGCGCGCCGGGCGCCCCGCCCCCCGAGGGCGCCGCGTGCCGCACCGCCGCCGGCGACGACGGGTCATGCCGCGGCGGGATCTGCGCCCGCGCCGGTTGCGGCAACGGATACCTCGAACTGGGCGAGGAGTGCGACGACGGCAACACCGACAACACCGACGCCTGCCTCGCCGACTGCCGCAACGCAAGCTGCGGCGACGGCTTCGTGCGGACCGGCGTCGAGGAGTGCGACGGGGCGTCGCCCCGGACCTGCACCACGAGCTGCTCGACCACCGGATCCCAGGCCTGCGTCGACTGTCGCTGGGAAACGACCTGCGCGCCGCCGGCCGAGGTCTGCAACGGACTGGACGAAGATTGCGTCGGCGGCCCCGACAACGGTTTCCCCTGCGTCCAGGGCTCGACCGGAAGCTGCACGGTCGGAAGCTGCAGCGGCACGCGCACCTGCTCGTCGACCTGCGAGTGGGGCACGTGCGACCTGGGCACCGCGCCGGCGAACGACGTCTGCACCGGCACGGTCCCCGCGCTCGCCGGTGGGACGCTCTCCGCCTCGACCTGCGCCGCCGCCGACCACACCGCCTGGTCGGCTGCCGCCGGCTGCCCCGCCTCGACCGGCGGGCGCGACGTGTTCTACCGCCTCCGACTGGCCGAGCGCTCCGAAGTCGTCCTGCGGGCCGCCGGCTTCGACACCGTGCTCTACCTGCGGCAGGACTCCTGTACCGGGACGCAGGTCGCCTGCAACGACGACGACCCTGCCGGCGGCACCGGCTCGCTGCTCCGCGCCACGCTCGACGCCGGCACCTACTACGTCGTCGTCGACGGCTGGAACGCCGACGCCTTCGGCAGCTTCACGTTGACCACGTCGATTGCCCCCGTGCCGGCCAACGACACCTGCGCCGGAGCGCAGGTCATCCCGTTCGTCACGACGACCGCGGGGGGCGGCGGCACGGTGATCACCGGAACGCTGGCCGGGGCGGCCGACGACTACACCGGTGGCTGCGGCGATACCGGCGGCCGCGACCTCGTCTACCGGCTCACCATCACCGGCGGGGCGCAGGACCTGTTCGTCACCACGATCGGCTCCGCCGCCGACACCGTCGTCTACCTCCGCGCCGCGGGCTGCACCGGGTCGAACATCGATTGCCAGTCGGCCTACCGCGGCACGGTCGACCCCAACGTCGTCCTGATCCGCAACGCCCTCGCCGCCGGCGAGTACTACATCATCGTCGACGGCCAGGACGCCTCCCAGACCGGGAACTTCCGCCTCGAGGTGAACTGGACTGCCGACGACACGGAGGGCGACCGGTGCGGGCAGCCGTTCGAGTGGCCGCCGGGGACGACCGAGCGCTGCGACGACACCCACGGCGAGGGCAACGAATACGCCGGAAGCTGCGGCGGGTCCGACCGCGACCACGTCTACTACTACGTCGTACCGCCCGGCGCGTCCGGCACCTACTTGTTCAACACCTGCAACTCGAGTACCGGTTTCGATACCGTGCTGTACCTCCGCAACGCCTGCCAGAACAACGGGGCCGCCGCCGAGGTGACGTGCAACAACGACCTGCCGTCGTGGTTCTGCTCGGCCACGAGCCGCTCGGCCATCGGCAGCGTCACCGGTCGCCTCGCTCCCGGCATCTACTACCTGTTCGTCGACGGCAACCAACAGGGCGCCTACTGCGTCCGCACCTACTGACCGTGCCGACCGTCCGTCCGTACGGCCGGCGCGGGACCCCGCGCCGTGGGTCGCCGCGGCGTCGCGGTGGACCCGCGCTGCGCTCCCGCCTTCGCCCCTACCGCTCGAACGCTCCCAGGCTCGCCGGGTTCCCGTAGCACCGTTCGTCGAAATCGACGGTCCGCTCCACGAGGGGTCCCGCCCGGCCGACCGCCGGGCTGTCGGCCTGCAGGTGGAAGTCCCCCGCGCCCGCGTCGCGGAACCGCGGGTCCTGCTGGACGAGCGCGTCCGATTGCGCCAGCGGCGCGCCCGCGTCGTTCGGCACCCCCGTCATCGTGAATCCCGCATCGTCCGCGTGGAACCACAGGTTCCCGGCGAACGCGAACGACGCCGGGTCGGTGTCCGGCCCGATGTTGGCGAACGTCCGCAGCGCCGAGTCCACCACCACGATGTTGAAGAGGAACCGCCCGTCCCGGGCGAGCGGCACCAGGTCGGGCCGCTCGTTGAGGATCCGCAGCACCCAGCGCTCCGGCCGCACGATCGTGTTGTGCGCCACGAGACACGCATTCTCGCAGCCGACGAACGCGACCGGCGCCTGGCTCCCGACGAACACGTTTGCCACCACCCGGATGTCGGACGCCTCGTAGCCGACGGCCGGCGGCCGGAAGTACGCGTCGCCCGTCGACCCGCCGAGGTTCACGCCGCGGCCCCCGGCATGGCGGATCAGGTTCCCCCGCACCTCCACGTCGCGCGAGCCGCCCTTGGCCTGCACCGCATTCGCCTCGACGTTCCCCGGGGTGTGCTCGAACACGTTCCCCGCGATCAGGCCCTCGTGGCAGCCGACCATGTCGATTCCCGACCCGGCGTCGCCCCACCGCAGGAACCGGCAGCGGTGGATCACGAACCGGTCGAGCCCCGACAGCTTCAGCGCGTCGCGGTTGCCCGACGGTCCGATGTCGCGGATCTCGAGGTTGCGCGCCACCAGCGGTCCCGCCGGCGTCGCGTAGTCCCCCCCGTCATCGATGTTGATCCCGTTGTCGGTGCAGTTCTCGACGACGAGCCCGTCGAGGACGACCCACGCCGGGTCGACGAGGTGCAGCGCCTCGCCCGCGTCGCCGAACACCGGCGGCGCCTCGCCGGCCGCCGCGACGATCGCGATCGGCGCCGCCTCCGTCCCCTGCAGGCGCTCGAGATACGTCGCGCCGTAGCGGCCCGCGTGCACCACGATCCGATCGCCCGGCGCCGCCGCCCGCGCCGCCTCGCCGAGCGTCGCATAGTCGCGCCCGGCGCCCACGTGCAGGTCGCGCCGCCAGACGAACCCGTCATCGAACATCGCCGGCGGCCCGTCGACGCATCTCCCGCCGCCGTCGCTGCCGCCCCCGTCGGTTCCGGCCTCGGCGTCCGCCTCCGCCCCGCCGTCGACCTCGGTGTCCGCCTCCGCGCCGCCATCCGCACCGTCGTCCGTCGCGCCATCCTCCGGGCGGTCCGTCGTGCCGTCCGCCGGCGCGTCCGTCGCGCCGTCGTCGCCGCCGCAGCCGGACCACGCGGCCAGCCACCCGCACGCCAGAAACCACCGCCAAGTTCGATGCATCGCCCTCCCTCCCGGGCCGTACGCCCTTCCGGCAGCACAACACGGTGACCGGGGCCGTCGCAAGGGCCGACCGGCGTCGAGCGGCGACTGGCGGCCGGGAATCCGGGGGCGCGCTCGCCCCGCGACCCGCTCGACTTTCCCGACGTCCCTGTGCTATCCGGATCCCGTGCACGTCGTGCTCACCGGCGGAGCCGGGTTCATCGGCTCGCACCTCGCGGAGCGGCTCGTGGCCGAGGGCCACAAGGTCCTGATCTACGACGCCTTTACCAAGCAGTATCCGCCGGCGGTCAAGCGGCGCAACGTGGCGGCGGCGCTGGCCCTGCCTGGATGCTCGCTGATCGAGGGCGACGTGCTCGAGGCGCAGCGCTTCGACTCGGTGTTCTCGGCGCAGGCGGTCGATGCGATCGTGCACTTGGCGGCCTACACCGGTCCGGCGACGCAGGAGGCGTCGCGGTCGGTGATCGAGACCAACGTGCTGGGGACGCACAACGTCTTCGAGCGGGGTCGCCGGCACGGCGTGCAGAAGTACGTCTGTCTCTCCTCGGCGGCGGTCTACGGGCTGCGGCAGCAGGGACCGTGCAAGGAAACCGACCCGGCCGACCGGCCGCTCTCCGCCTACGCCGCCTCGAAGAAGGCCGCCGAGTCGCTCGCCTGGCTGGCGCACCGGCAGCACGGCGTCGAGGTGGCCGTCCTGCGCGCGTTCGCCGTCTACGGCCCGCGCCAGCGGCCCGACCAGCTGATCCATCGCGTCGCCCGCCGGCTCCTCGCCGCCGAACCGCTCGAGCTCCCCGGCGACGGGACGCAGGTCTTCGACTTCCTCTACATCGAGGACGTCGTCGATGCCGTCGTCCGGGCGCTCGGGGCCGTCGCGGGTTTCGAGGTGATCAACGTCGGCAGCGGGAGCGCCACGACGGTCCGCGAACTCGTCGAGCGTCTGGCGGCGGCGGCCGGCGTGGCTCCCGCCGCCACCCCCGGCCCGCCCGACCCGACGATCCCGCCGGTCAGCCTGGCCGACGTCGCCAAGGCCGAGCGGCTGCTCGGCTGGCGTCCGACCACCGGCCTCGACGACGGCCTGCGGAAGATGATCGCCTGGATGCGCGCCGAGGAGTTCGCCGACGAGGCGTGAGCCGGGCGGAGAGGGCAGGGCGGATGGGGGACACGGAGCGCTCCCGGCGCGAGTCGAAGGAACGGGGAGCGGCGCTGCGCCGCTACGGCGACATCGTCCTCGCGGTCGCCGTCGTCGCGGTCGTCGCGATGATGATCCTCCCGCTCCCCACCCCGCTGCTCGACGTCCTGCTCGCCACCAACATCTCCCTCGCCGTCCTGCTGCTGCTCGTCACCCTCTACGTGCCCGACGCCCTGCGCATCGCCGCCTTCCCCACGATCCTGCTCGTCACCACCCTGTTCCGCCTCGGCCTCAACGTCTCGACCACCCGCCTGATCCTCGGACAGGCCTACGCCGGCGAGGTGGTGGGGGCGTTCGGCGACTTCGTCGTCTCCGGCAACGTCGCCGTCGGCGCCGTGATCTTCCTCGTGCTGACGGTGATCCAGTTCGTCGTGATCGCCAAGGGCGCCGAGCGGGTCGCGGAGGTCGCCGCGCGCTTCACCCTCGACGCCCTGCCGGGCAAGCAGATGAGCGTCGATGCCGACCTGCGCGCCGGCTTGATCACCGCTGACGAGGCGCGCACGCGGCGCGCCGCCCTCCAGCGCGAGAGCCAGTTCTACGGCGCGATGGACGGCGCGATGAAGTTCGTCAAGGGCGACGCCATCGCCGGCATCGTGATCACCCTCGTCAACATCGTCGCGGGCCTCGCCATCGGCACCCTCCAGCTCGGGATGAGCGCCGCGGACGCGGTTTCCACCTTCGCCACTCTCACCGTCGGCGACGGCCTCGTCTCCCAGATCCCCGCGCTGCTCCTGTCCACCGCCGCCGGGTTCGTCGTCACCCGCGTCGCCGCCGAGGACCCCGGCACGCACCTCGGCGCCGACATCGGCGCCCAGATCGTCGGGCAGCCCAAGGCCTTCCTGATCCTCTCCGCCCTGCTTCTCGGCCTCGCCCTCGTCCCGGGCCTCCCCTTCGGCCCCTTCGTGACGCTCGCCCTGTTCACCGGCCTGGGCGGTTGGCACCTGCGGCGGCGCGAGCGGCGCGCGGGGCCCGCGGCCGGTCGGGAGGCCGCGGCCGTCGAAGGCCCCGCCCCCGTCGCCCCCGTTTCCCTCGAACTGCCCCCAGCCCTCGAGCCGCTCGCCCGT
>JAAZOP010000590.1 GCA_012797735.1 Myxococcales bacterium | reverse complement strand
TCACCGTCCCGCCGGGGGCGAGACCGGTGCCGGGCCGGGGCGACTGGGTCACGCCGAGTCCCGCGCCGCGGACGACGAGCTCGAGCCCCGCGCGGCGCGCGATCTCCAGGGCGGAGCGGATCGTCTCGCCGGCGAAGTCCGGCACCTCGACCTGTCCGGGCGCCGGCAGGGCGAGCGGCACGCCGGTGACGGTCAGGGCGCCGCCCGCGGGCGCGTCGGGGCCGGCGGCCGTCGCGCCGCCGTCCGCCCCCTTGGGCCGGGTCGGCGCCACCCCGAGGTAGCGCAGGCTGCGCTCGGCGATCCGGCGGAACACCGGCGCGGCGACGATGCCGCCGTAGTGGTTGACGAGCGGTTCGTCGACCGTGACGCTGATCACCAGCCGCGGGTCTTCGGCCGGGACGAAGCCGACGAAGGAGGCGGTCCACTTGCCCTCCGCGTAGCCGCCCCCGTGCAGGTCGGCCTTCTGCGCCGTGCCGGTCTTGCCGGCCACGTCGAAACCGGCGATCGCGGCCTCCGTCCCCGTGCCCCCCTCCTCGGTCACGGAGATCAACATGCTCGCCAGCAGGCGCGCCGTCCGCTCGGAGACGACGCGGCGCCGGACCGTCGGCGGGTACTCGGCCACCAGCCGTCCGTCCGCCCCGATCACCCGGCGGACGACGATCGGGCGCATCAGCGTGCCGCCGTTGGCCAGCGCGGAGACCGCCGTGGCGAGCTGGAGGTTCGAGACGCTGATGCCCTGGCCGAAGGAGATCGCCGCGAGATCGACCTCGTACCACTTGCTGTAGTGCCGGAGCAGACCGCTCGTCTCGCCCGGCACCGGGATCCCCGTCCGCTCGCCGAATCCGAACCGGCGCAGCGCCTCGTACAGGCGCTGGCGTCCGAGGACGCCGGCCAGCTTGGCGAGGCAGACGTTGCTGGAGCGCTGGAGACACTGGGTGAGGGACAGCCACCCGTTGCGGTGGGCGTCGCGGATCTTGTAGTCGCCGATGAGATAGAACCCGTCCTCGCAGTAGACCTGTTCCTCGGGTCCGACGAGGCCGGCGTCGAGGAGGGCGGCGATGGTGAACATCTTCAGCGTCGAGCCGGGCTCGTAGCGGTCGGTGATCGCGCGGTTGCGCCGGGCCTCCGCGTCGGCCTCGGCGTACCGGTTGGGGTCGAAGACGGGGGCGTTGGCGAGCGCGAGCACCTCGCCGGTGTGCGGGTCCATCACGACGGCGGAGGCCGCCCGTCCCTCGAACGCCGCCAGCGCCGCCTCCAGTTCCTGTTCGGCGATGTACTGGATCGTCCGGTCGATCGCGAGTTCGACGCGCTGGCCCTGGGGGACTTCGATCTGGCCGAGCCCTTCGCTGAACACGAGCCGGCCGCGCGCGTCGCGCACGCCGCGCAGCACGCGCGGCTCGCTGCGCAGCACCGCGTCGTATTCGTGCTCGAGGCCGTCCAGGCCGCGGGAATCGTAGCCGACGAAGCCGACGAGGTGCCCGGCGAGCTGCCGGCCCGGGTAGAAGCGCCGGGGCTCCCGCGTGGTCTGGACGCCTTCCAGGCCCAGCGCCCGCACCGCCTGCGCCTCGGCCGGGGTGACCAGCCGCTTGAGCCAGACGAACCGCGCGTCGCGGCGCAGCCGCAGCGCGAGCTGCCGGGCGTCGAGGCCCAGCACCGGGGCGAGCCGGGTCGCCGCTCCCTCCGGGTCGCGCACCTCGGACGGATTGGCGAACACCGAATCGACCTCCACGGTGAGCGCC
>JAAZOP010000589.1 GCA_012797735.1 Myxococcales bacterium | reverse complement strand
GTTCCCCGACCTGCGCCGGGCGGCGCTGTTGTGCGTCGATCTCGAGCGGGCGTTCGTCGATCCCCGCGGCAGCGCGTTCCTCCCCGCCGCTCGCGCGGTGCTCCCGCGCATCCTCGCCCTGCGCGACGCGTTCCGCGCCGCGGGCCTCCCGGTGGTCTGGACCCGGCACGCCCACGGACCGCGCCAGAGACGCGGCAGCATGGCGCGCCACTGGAGTTGGCTGCTGACGGAGGGCACGACCGACGCGCGGCTGGTGCCCGAGTTGCAGCCGCGGCGCGGGGAGTTGGTGTTGCGCAAGCGGCAGTACTCCGCCTTCCACCGGACCCGGCTCGCCGCATGGCTCGCCCGCCGCCGCGTGCGCACCGTCGTCGTGACCGGCGTGATGACCCACCTGTGCGTCGAGACCACGGCCCGCGCCGCCTTCGTCCGCGACCTCGACGTCGTCGTCCCCCTCGACGCCTGCGCCACCGCCGACGAGACCCTCCACCTGGGGGCCCTGCGCGCCCTGGCCAACGGTTTCGGGGTCGTGCCGACGACCGCCGAGGTGCTCCGGCGGCTGGAGCGGTCGGCCGGACCCCGCGCCCGGCCGGCCGCGCGCCCGAACCACTCCCGGGCGGCGACGCGCGGCCCGGGCGCCGCCCGGCTGCGACCGCGGGCCGCGCCGTGATTCTCAGCGTCGGTCTTGGGGCGCCCGGGGAAACTCCTTCCAGCGCCGGTGCAACCACAACCACTGGTCCGGATGCTCGAGCACCCGTCGTTCCAGGCGCTCGTTGATCGCCCTGGTCAGTCCGAGCACCCGGTCGAGGGGACGTCCGCTCGCCGCGTCCGGCGCCAGCGGAGGCTCGATCCGGATCCGGTGGCGCGCTCCGGCCGGCGAGTGGACGAACACGGGGAAGATCGGCGCTCCCGTCCGCACCGCCAGCATGGCCGGCAACCGCGTCGTCCAGGCGTCCCGCCCGAGGAACGGGATGCGCACGCCGCCCTGCTCGGGCGGCGTCGCCTGATCGACGATCAACACCAGCGTCCGCCCGCTCCGGACCAACTCGGCCAGCCGGACGAACGGCGTGCGCTCCTCCACGATCTCGAGTCCCGCGGCGCGGCGCCGCTCCATCCAGTACCGGTCCAGACCGCGGTTCGACAGACGCCGCGACAGGAGCGTGAGCCGCCGGCCGGCGAACGCCTGCGAACAGGCCGCGAGGTCCCAGTTCCCCAGATGGGCCGTGACCACGATCGCACCCCGGCCGCCCGCCGTCGCCGACTCGTACGCCGCCAAGCCCTCGACGTCCACCCCCGCCAACGCCTCGACCCGCACCCGCTCCGGTCCGGTCGCCCGCACGAACTCGGCCGCCCACCGTCCGAGGTTCCCGTACAACTCCCGCGCCACGCTGCGAACCCGCCGTGCCGGCCAAGAGGGGAAGGCCGCTCGAAGCTGCCGCAACACCGTCGGACGCCGGATGCGCACCAGGTGGAACCAGACCAGGCCGAGCAAGCGACCGAGACGCTCCGCCCCCCGCGCCGACAACGCGCACGCCACTCGCCCGAACAGCCGGACCAGCCAGGAGGCCATCGTTCTCGTCCCGGCCGGGAGGCCCGTCGCCCCGCCGGCGGCCCCAGCGTACCAGAGAATGCCATCATCTCGAAAGTACATACGATTCCGGAACCGCAGTCCCTGCCGCTTTTTTGACTTGGGTCGATGCGCGGGGCTACCTTCGGTCTGTCGTAGAAGGTGGGACACAGGATGGCGAAAGGAAAGAAGAAGGCCACCGCCGTCGTCTCCGCGATCGCCTCGAAGCCGCGACCCGAGGTCACCGCAGTGCTGGCGCTGCTGGGCGCCGTCGTCGCCGGCTTGTCGCTGGCGTCGTACGACGGCCTCGGGCCGGACGGCCTGCCGGCGGGCAACAACCTGATGGGAGTCGTGGGGCGCTACGCGGCCTTCCTGTTCCTGCAGCTCGTCGGGCTGGCCTCCGGCTACTATCTCGCCCTGCTGGCGGTGATCGGCGTGATCTGGTTCACCGAAGCGCGCCACGACGTGACCCTCGGGACGCTGGCGGCGTACATCTGCAACGGTGTGCTGCTGGCGGCGCTGTTGCACCTCGGCGCCCCGGAGGCGCGGGTCTTGGGACACGAACTGGGAGGCTCGGCCGGCGAACTTCTGGGCGGGCTGCTGGCGTCGCTGTTCTCGGCCTGGGGCGGAGCGCTCGTCGCCGCCGGGCTGGTCGTGCTGCTGACGGTGCTGGCGACCCCGCAGCCGCTGCTGTCGTTCCTGCGGCGGCTGGGGCGGGGGCTGTGCGCCTGCGGGCGCGGAGTGCGGCGCGCGGCCGGATGGACCGCCGGCCTGTGGC
>JAAZOP010000051.1 GCA_012797735.1 Myxococcales bacterium | reverse complement strand
CGATCCGCGGCACGCGCCCGACCCAGGTGCCGACGCCGTAGAGCGGCGCGGCCCGCGCCCGTGCCCGCGTTCACCACCGACACCCTGCTCCACGGACGGCTGGTGCTGCGCCAGCCCGCGCGCGGCCACCGCGTCAACCTCGACGCCGTCCTGCTCGCCGCCTTCGCCGCCACCTGCCGCCCGCCGCGGCCGCCGGGGCGCGATGGGCCGACCTTCGACCTCGCCGCGGACCTCGGCGCCGGCGTCGGCACCTGGGTCGGGCGCGTGCCGCGGATCGTGACCACGGTCAGCGCATCGGGGAACACGTGCGCGTCCCACCAGCCGAGGTTGACGAGGTCGTCGCCGATCAGGGCCACCGCCGAGATGCGGGCCGAGCCGGGGGCGATCTCGAGCGCGGCGTAGAGGCCGTCGCTGTTGGTCGAACTCCGCAGCGTGTCGGGGTACGGCTTCGCCTCGACGCCGTTGAAGTACGCGAAGGTGCCCGCCGCGGGGTTCACCCCGACGGTGGCGTTGTAGACCTTGACGTTGTCGCAGTCGTGGATCTCGCCCGCCACCGCGCCGTAGCCCGAGGCGATGCCGTCGAAGTCTCCCGCCGTCGCGGGAATGGCCCGCCAGTCGTCCACCGAGAGCGTCTTTGCCCGGTAGAAGACGTAGCCCCCCGGCGTCTCGTCCTCGGGGAAGAAGAACACGTTCGAGTAGTACAGGTCCTTCCAGAACGCCGGGTTGCCGCTCGTGTGGAGGATCAGCGGCGTCGAGGTCGGGATGCCCGTCACCTCGTAGTACCACAGCGCCCGGCAGTCGCCGCTGGTCGGCGTGCAGTCTTCCGTGTCCGGCATCAGCTCCTGGCACGGTCCGGGGCAGCACGTCGCCTCCAGCCCCGTCTCGAACGGCGCCGGCAGCAGCGAGTCCTCGCACGCCGCCAGCGTGGCCTCGTCGGAATCGAGCAGCGCGCCGAGCGACCCGTCGGCGGCCATCCGGTAGTACTCCACCGTGATGTTGCCGCCGGCGGCGGAGTTGCCGTTGCCGTACACGTCCACCACTCCGCGCACCGTGACCGCCGGCGGGTCCGGCGGCGGCGGCGCCGGAAAGCCGCTCGGCTGCAGGCACGCCGTGTTCACGGGGTCGACCGGCGCCTCGTCGCAGTACTCGCTCATGATCCCGCACGCCGTGCGCCCGGCCTGGGCGGTCGGCGGGTCGACGCAGACGCAGCAGGTCCGGATCTGTCCTCGCGCGCAGGTCGGCGGCGTCGCGCAGGTCGTCGGACAGGTCTCGTACAGCACGCCGCTCCCGCCGCCGTCGTCCCCGCCGGTGTCGCCCGCATCGGCGTC
This sequence comes from Myxococcales bacterium, assembly GCA_012797735.1. Taxonomy (GTDB): domain Bacteria; phylum Myxococcota_A; class Polyangia; order DRWM01; family JAAZOP01; genus JAAZOP01. The sequence goes on along the minus strand of JAAZOP010000051.1, from coordinate 8,001 downwards.
GGGCGTAATGTCGTCATCGTCGCCGCAGGCGCCCGCCACCGCGAGCGCCAGGCCCAGGATCGGACCGGTGAACCGCCGCATCACCACCTCCCCGCGGGGTCCGGACGACCCGCGCGTCCCGGCATTCTGCCCCGCGGCGGCGTTTCGTGCAACGCCGGGCCGGCGTCCGCGACGCCCGTCGTCCGGCCCGCGCCGCCGTCGCTCCGGGCCCCGTCGGGGAAGTCCGTGCGAAGCCGCACGAGGCGTTCCGGAACCGATGGCGAACGCGCGGACGCTGGTCTAGGTTTCGCCCGGCCGGTGGAGGATGCGATGGACGAATCGGACGCTCGGGATCGAATCGTGGACGGCATCACCTGGGCCGAGTTCTGCGACACGCTCAAGTCGGCCGGCGACGTGATCCTGCACGGCAGCCGCCGCGAGGATGCGCTCGACCGCGCCGAGGGCTTCCGCTACCTGTCGCTCCTCGCGCGGGCGGCGCTGGAGGCGTTCGTGGAGTACGCGGATCCGCGCGCGCCGGTCCTGTTCCGTCCGGTCCACGAGACGGCGAAGATGGGAGCCGATCATCCCGACAACCATTACCTGTGGGCGGCCGTCTCGGGCGAATACGAGTACCGCATCCGCGGCGCGCGCAACACGGTGCACTACCTGGGCTTCGGGACCTATCGCGGCTTCTACGGCCAGGGGGGCGCGTCGGGGCAGACGGGCTACCTCGAGGGGACCGATCTGCGGCTCGCGCCGGACGGCACGTTCGAGATCGCCGTGAGCCGGGAGCGGCGCGACGGGAACTGGCTGCCGATGGAGGCGGACACGTCGTCGCTGATCGTGCGGCAGACGTTCCTCGACCGGCGCCGCGAACGGGCCGCGGACCTGCGGCTCGAGCGGGTGGGCGGGGACGGACGGCCGACGCCGGTCACGCCGGAGAGCATCGACCGCGGGCTGACCGCGGCGGGCCGGCTCGTCTGGGGCGCTTCGATGCTGTTCGCCTCGTGGATGCAGGACTTCCAGCGGCACGCCAACGAGCTGCCGCGCTTCGATCCGGAAAGATCCCTCGGGGCGCACGGCGACCCCCACATCGCCTACTACCACTCGTACTGGGCGCTGGCGCCCGACGAGGCGCTCGTGGTCGATGCGACGCCGCCGGCCTGCCTCCACTGGAACTTCCAGCTCAACAACATCTGGATGGAGTCGCTCGACTACCGCCATCACCGCATCGCGATCAACAAGCACGACGCGGTCTACGGTCCCGACGGGTCGGTGCGTCTGGTGGTGGCGCACGAGGATCCCGGCTGGCCGAACTGGCTCGAGACGGTCGGTCACCGCCACGGCACGATGTGCCTGCGCTGGGTGCGGGCCGAATCGCATCCGCAGCCGCGGACCCGCGTGGCGAAGCTGGCCGAGGTCCGGGCGGAATGGGAAGCGGAGCGCCGGCGATGAGCGCGGTCGCGACGCCGGGGAGGCGCGAGACGTCCCGGGACTACGGCCGGCCCTACCGGCCGCTGCCGCTGAAGCTGGCGAACCGGGCGCTGGGCTGGCTGCAGGGCGCGGGCCTCGCGTCGCCGGATCTCTCGGTCGTGGGGCTGCTGGCCGAGGCGCGCCGGCGCGCGGGGCTCTGGTCGCTCGGCGACGACGCGCTGCCCGACCGCCTGCGCGTGCTGGTCGAGGCGGTGGAGGCCGAGGCGCGCCTGCATCCGCTGGGCCGCTGGATGTTCCGCGAGAACCAGCTGCGGATCCTGGTTCAACGGCTGCGGATGGAGGACGCCTGGGCGCGGCATCCGGAGATCGCGGATCTGCCGATCCGGCGCCCGGTGTTCGTCGTGGGGTTGCAGCGCACGGGCACCACGCTGCTGCACCGGCTGCTCGCCGCGGACCCCGCGCGACGGTTCCTCCCCGCCTGGGAGGCGGTGCACATCGCGCCGCCGGCGGCGCGCGGGGCCGGACGCGGCGACGGCGCGGCGGACCCCCGCGTTCGTTCCGCCCGGTTCGCCGAGCGGGCGGTGCGGTTCATGGCGCCCGACTTCTTCGCGATCCACCCGGTGGAGGCCGAGGCTCCCGAGGAGGACGTGCTGCTGTTCGACTACGCGGTCTGGAGCACGGTGCCCGAGGCGATGATGCACGTGCCGTCGTTCTCGACCTGGCTGGAGCGGCAGGACCACCGGGCGGCGTACCGGTTCTACGCGCGCGTGCTGCGGTTCCTCCAGTGGCAGCGTCCGGGCGGGCCGTGGGTGCTCAAGACGCCGCACCACCTGGAGCATCTCGACGTGCTGCTCGAGGTCTTCCCGGATGCGCGCATCCTCCAGACGCACCGGGACCCGACGAAGGTCCTCGCGTCGTTCTGCAGCATGATGTCGCACAGCCGCGGGGTCTTCTCGGACCGCGTCGACCCGCGCGAGGTCGGCCGCCACTGGTTCGCCAAGGCGCGGCGGATGATCGAGCGTTCGATGGCGGTGCGCGACGGCGGCCGCGACGACCGGTTCCTCGACGTGCACTACGATCGTCTCGTCGCCGACCCGCTGGCGGAGCTGCGCCGGATCTACGGGTTCCTCGGCGAACCGCTGGCGCCGCCGGCCGAGGCGGCGATGCGGCGCTGGCTGCGCGACAACCCGCAGCACAAGTACGGCCGCCACCGCTACCGCCTCGAGGACTTCGGCCTGTCCCGCGACGAGGTCGCGCGGGCGTTCGCCGACTACCGCGCGCGCTTCGGGATTCCCGGCGAGCCGTAGGGCGCCGCGCCGCGGCGGCGGCCGCGACCGCTCACCCGGGCCCCGGCCCGTCGACGCCGGTGCGTTCCACGCTCCAGGCCCACAGCCGGCGTTCGGTCTCGTCCGGGTCCCGGCCCAGCGACGGCAGCCGTCGTCTGCCGAAGCGCCAGTAGGACCCCGTCTGCCGATCGAACAGCGGGTCGGTCGCCAGGTGCAGGGCGGTGCGGGCCGCCTTCTCCGGCGCGGGGAAGACGAGCGGCAGGAGGCGCGAGGCGAGCGCCGCCGTCAGTCCGGGCTCGCGGTCGGCGATGCGCGAGGCGATCGGGCCGGGGTCGCAGGCGTTGACCGTCACGCCGGTGCCGTCGAGCCGCCGGGCCAGCGCGCGGTTGAAGTGCACCAGGGCCAGTTTCGACTGGGCGTAGGCCTTCCAGAACCAGTACCGGCGGCGGACGTCCAGGTCGTCGAAGTCGAGTCTTCCCACGCGGTGGGCGTCCGAGGCCACGATCACGATCCGGGCCGGAGGTTGGCGCAGCAGGCACGGCAGCAGCCGCATCGTGATCTGGAACGCGGCGAGGTAGTTCACCGCCATCGTCAGCTCGGTGCCGTCGGGGGACTCCTTGCGGTCGCGGCTCACCAGCCCGGCGTTGAGGACCAGTACGTGCAGCGGCGTCTCCCAGGACCGGAACTCGCCCGCCGCGCGGTCGATCGCGGCGCGGCTCGCCAGGTCGCAGAGCAGCACGCGCGGCTCGCGGCCGGCGGCGCGGTCGATCTCCCGTTGCGTCTCGCGGCAGCGGCCGAGGTCGCGGCCCAGCAGCACGACCTCGGCGCCCCGTTCCGCCAGCCGCCGGGCCAGCGCGCGCCCGTGGCCGCTCGTGGCCCCCGTCACCAGGCAGACCCGGCCCTCCATGTCCTGCTCCCGCATCCTTCCGCCTCCTCCACCCGGCGCCGGCCGGCTTCCAGGAAGTCGAACCGTTCGAGGTGCCCTTCGAGGATCAGGACCGGCGCGCGGCTCGATTGGCGCCCCTGCGGCTTCCACGCTAGCATGGGCGCGTTCGAGCCGGAAAGGAAACGCGCCATGCAGACGTTCCGAATCCTGTTCTCGATCGCCGCGTTCGCCGTTGCGCTCGCCGGTTGCGGCAGTGCGGCCGAGTCGACCGACGACCGGCCCGGCACGGTGACCGGTCACGTCACGGTGGCCGCGGGGATGTCGTGCGCCTCCGACCCCGACGATTGCGCCGGCGTTCTCTTCTTGTACGTCGTCGAGCAGGACCCGCTGGTCACGATCGCGCAGACGCCGCTGGCGATCACCGTCGTCGAGTCGGCCGATCTCTCCGGCGGCAACCGCGTGTCGTTCACGCTGACCGACGTTCCGCCGGGGACCTGGTATCTGGCCGGGTTCCTCGACGACGACGCCAACGCCTCGCGCATGGCGCCGATGCCGGACGTCGGGGACCCGGTCCCGTACCCCTTCCCGCAGGTGACGGTCGAGCCGGCCGCGACGACGGTTCGGGACGTGGTCCTGTCGGTGCGCATGCCGTAGAGGCGCGTCCGCCCGGCCCGCCTCGCCGGCGTCGCGGAACGGCGCGTCGGTGGCGCTCGTCCCCGCCGGGGGGACCGGCGGTCGGGTCGCGCGGCACCCCTTCCGGCGCGTCGCCGAATCCGGTAGCCTCCGGCGCCGTGTCGAGCGTTCCGAAGAGCAAGCAGGACACGCCGATGTTCCGCCAGTACCGGGCGGCGAAGGCGAAGTACCCGGACGCGATCCTGCTGTTCCGGATGGGCGATTTCTACGAGATGTTCTTCGAGGACGCCCAGCTCGTCGCCCCGCTCCTCGGCATCGCCCTCACGTCGCGCAGCAAGGCGGCCGAGGAGCAGATTCCGATGTGCGGCGTGCCCCACCACGCCGTCGACTCGTACATCACCCAGCTCGTCGAGGCCGGGCACAAGGTGGCGATCTGCGAGCAGATGGTCGACCCGGCGACGGTGAAGGGGCTGGTGCCGCGGGAAGTGATTCGCGTCGTCACGCCGGGCACCAACCTCGATCCCGACGCCATCGACGCCCGCAGCGGCCAGTACCTCGTGGCGCTCGTGCCGGCCGCCGACGGCGGCGGTCCGTGGGGGCTGGCCGCGGCCGACCTGACGACGGGGGAGCTGTGGGGGTGCGTGCTGGACCACGCGACGGCCGTCCGGACGGAGCTGGCGCGGCTCGAGCCGAAGGAGCTGCTGGTGCCGAGGGGCGGCGCGTCTGCGGCGCGGGACCTGGTTCCGGCGGCCCGGGGCGTGCGCGTCTCGGAGGGCGATCCCGGGGCGGACGACCCGGAGCTGGCGCGGGCGGAGCTGGCCCGGCGGCTCGGAGAGGACGTGGCGGCGCAGGCGCAGGCCGAACTGCCCGTGCCGGCCTTGCGCGCCGCGGGGCTGGCGGTGGCGTATCTCGCCGCGACGCAGCCCAACCTGCCGCTGCCCGTCCGCCGCATCGTCGCCACGTCCCCGGCCGAGGATCTGATCCTCGACGAAACCGCGCAGGCGCACCTCGAGCTGCTCCGCACCACGCGCGGCGAGAAGCACGGCTCGCTGCTCGACCTGCTCGACCGCTGTCGCACGCCGATGGGGGCCCGCCTGCTGCGGCAGTGGCTGCTGCGCCCGCTCTGCCGGGTCGACCGGATCCGCCGGCGCCAGGACGTCGTCGCGGCGCTGGTCGAGGCGCCGGCGGTGCGCGGCGCGTTGCGCGAGGCGTTGGGGCGGATCCGCGACCTGCCGCGTCTGGCGTCCCGCGCCGTGCTCGGCGTCGCCTCGCCGCGCGACCTCGGCGCGCTGCGCGATTCGCTGGACCACGTCCCCGCCGTCGAGGCGGCGGTGAACGAGCTGGCCTTCGCGCCGGACGTCGCCGCCGTCGTCCCGTCCGGCGACTCCTGCCGGGATCTCGCCGACGAACTGGGCCGCGCGCTCGTCCCCGCGCCGCCCCACACCGCCAGGGACGGGGGCGTGATCCAGGGCGGGTACAACGCCGAGCTGGACGAGCTGGTCGAGCTGGCCGAGCACGGCAAGGACAAGCTGGCGGCACTGGAACGCCGGGAGCGGGAGGCGACCGGCATCGCCTCGCTGAAGCTGCGCTTCAACCGCGTGTTCGGCTACTACATCGAGGTCACCAAGGCCAACCTCCACCTGGTGCCCGGCGACCGGTTCCTCCGCAAGCAGACGATCGCGGGTGGCGAGCGGTTCACGACGCAGGAGCTGGAGGAGCTGCAATCGAGGATCCTGACCGCCGAGGAGCGCCGCAAGGCGCTCGAGGGCGAGCTGTTCGTCGCGCTGCGCGAGCGGGTGGCGGCGGCGAAGGGGCGGCTCGACGCCCTGGCCGACCGGCTCGCCTTCCTCGACGTCGCCGCCGGCCTGGCCGACCTCGCCCACGAGCGGCGCTACGTGCGGCCCGAGGTGGACGATTCCGGCGTGATCGACCTCGAGGAGTCCCGGCATCCGGTGGTCGAGGCGGCGGGGCCGCAGGTCGAGTTCGTGCCCAACGACGTGAAGCTGGACCTCGACGGCGAGCGACTCTGGATCATCACGGGCCCCAACATGTCGGGCAAGTCGACGGTGATGCGGCAGACCGCGCTGTGCGTGCTCCTGGCCCAGATGGGTTCGTTCGTCCCGGCGCGCCGGGCCCGGGTCGGGCTCGTCGACCGCATCTTCACCCGCGTCGGCGCCTCGGACTCGCTGACCTGGGGCCAGTCGACGTTCATGGTCGAGATGGTGGAGACGGCGGCGATCCTGCGGCACGCCACCCGCAGATCGCTGGTCGTGCTGGACGAAATCGGCCGGGGGACCTCGACGTACGACGGCATGAGCATCGCGGCCGCCGTGCTGGAGTACCTCCACGATACGGTGCGCTGCCGGGCGCTGTTCGCGACGCACTACCACGAGCTGACGGCGCTGGCCGACCGCCTGCCGGGGGCGGCGAACTACAACGTCGCGGCCCGCGAATTCGGCCACGACATCGTGTTCCTCCGCAAACTCGCGCGCGGCGGTGCTTCCCGCTCCTACGGCATCCAGGTCGCCCGGCTGGCCGGACTTCCCGCGCCGCTGATCCGCCGCGCGAGCGCGCTGCTCGAGGACCTGGAGAAGGGCGGCGAACCCGGCGGCCGCCGCGGCCTGCGCCCCCCCGCCGCCGCCGCGCCGGAGCAGGTGTCGCTGTTCGCCCCCGCCGGCCCCTCGGCCGTCGAACGCAAGCTGCTCGACGTGGACCTCGACCACACCACCCCCCTCGACGCCCTCGCCCTCCTCGCCGCGCTCAAGGCCGAGGCCGGCAAGCAGGGGTCGTAGTCGGGGACCGCCGGGGCGACGACTCGGTTCGGTCCGGCTACAGCGTCAGCGACAGGAGCATGCCCCAGGTCGGCCGTCCGGTATCCGGGTCGGCGCCCACCAGGCCCGGCAGCAGCGCGAGTGCCTGCGTCGGTGCATCGGCCGGCGGCGGCGTCTCGGTGGGCGTGGCCGGGTTCGGCGGCGGAGCGGGGGCGGCGGGCGTCCTCGAACGCAGGACGGCGGAGGGGCCGGAGGAGACCCAGACCGGGATGCCGACCAGCAGCGCCAGGGCACCGAGACCCATCGGAACCCCTCCTGAGATGTAGTACAGGTCGTTCGAATCGCTTTCCGACGCCAGGAACGCGGGGAGCATGAGGATCAGGCCCACGCCGACCAGGGACAGGCCGCCGTAGGTCAGAACCATGCCCCAGAACTCGGCAGTTTCGCTGCTCGCTTCCAACGTCCACTCCTGCCGTCCACCATTGGCATCGACGCGGAACGAGAGATCCTCGACCGTCATCGTGTACGACCGATTCGGCACCCGCAGGGTGCAGGGAGCCTGACACCCGAACGGACGGGATTGCGCGGTGACCGGGCCTCCCGTCGCCCCCTGCAAGGGTTCCGGAGGGTCGATCGGCACGCCGGAGACGACCAGGTTGCGGTCGGCGGTCCGGAAAACGAGATCCGTCGACCCGGGATCCGGCTCCGCGGGAGGCGGCGCCGCCACCGCGGTGGAGGTACCGATCTCGCCGGCGATGGCGTTTGCTCCGCCCTCCGAGACGGGTGGGTAGACCGACCCGAGGGCGCGGACCTGTCCGGCCAGGGTCGACTCGAACCGGAACAATGCCTGGGCGAAGCTCGAGTTCTTGACCATTTCCGGGTGGAGTTCCTGCGTCCGCCGAAGGACCTGCAACGCGGCGAAGATGCGGTGGAGGGTCGGATGGCCACCGGCGATCCAGGCGCGCACGGGCTGGACGGCGACCAGGTCGGTGGAGCCGAGTCCGACCTGATG
>JAAZOP010000588.1 GCA_012797735.1 Myxococcales bacterium | reverse complement strand
GCGGCGTCCGGCGGGAGGGCCGGCTGTTCGCGGAGCCCGGGGTGGGGCGGCTGGTGTGGGGACGCGAGCCGCTGGAGCAGCACGGGGCGCCGCGGGGACCCGCACCGGACGCGTTCCTGCCGCCGCGGCTGTGGGCCGAGGCGCCGGAACGGTCGCTCGGCGTGGCGGTGGACGACGACCTGCGTCCCGCGGAGGCGCCGCCGGGCCTGTTCCTGGCGGGGGCCTTGGCGGTGCCGTCCGACGGGCGGTCGGCGGGGCTGGGCTGGGCGTTGGCCTCGGGCCTGCGCGCCGCGGCGCTCGTCGAGAGGATGCTCGCGACCGGCCCGTAGCGGGCCGGGCGGCGCGGCGGTGTTCCGGGAGGCCGGCATGACGACGCGCAGGTTCGGGGTCCCGTGGCTGCTCGCCGCTGCGCTGGCCGCGTCCGCGGTGCCGGCGGCGCGCGCCGGCGAGCTGCGGATCGATCTCGGGTGGGACCTGGGGTTGACGCTCGGGGTCGGCGGGGGCTGGATCGCCTCCGAGGCGCTGAAGGGGTATCTGGCGCCGGACGTGTGCCGGTGGTGCGAGGGCAACGCGTTCGACGACGGGGCGCGCGGCGCGCTGCGCTGGGACGACACGGCGGCCGCCGACACCACCTCGTACGTGCTCGGCTTCGCGTTGCTGCCGGCGATGGTGTTGGGGGTCAATGCGGCCTCCGCGCGGGACGCGGGGGCGGCGGTGCAGGGGGCGGAGGACCTGCTGCTGGTGACCGAGGCGGTCGCGTTCGCCTCGGCGTTGAACCAGGCGACGAAGTTCCTGGTGGGGCGCGAGCGTCCGTTCGTGCACGCGCTGGCGGCGGAGGACAAGGGACGAACGGACAACCCGGCGGACAACAACGTGTCGTTCTTCTCGGGGCACACGACGCTGGCGTTCGCCGTCGCGGTGTCGGGGGCCACGGTGGCGACGCTCCGGGGGTACGACACGGCGCCGTACCTGTGGGTGATCGGAGGCCTGATGGCGCTGGGGACGGGCTACCTGCGGATCGCGGCCGACCGTCACTACCTGTCGGACGTGCTGGTGGGTGCGGCGGTCGGGGCGCTGGTGGGGTGGGCGGTGCCGTGGTTGCACCGGGCGAGCGTGTGGGGCGACGGGGAGGCGGGGGAGGGGGCGCGCGCCTCGTTCCTGCTCGGACCGCCGGTGTCGTTCGGCATGACGTTCTAGCTGCGCTCCGCCTCGTGCGGCCGGACGAGGGGCAACAGGGCGGCCTCGAGGCGTTCGGCGGCGGCGGCGGCGGAGAAGCGTTCGGCGGCGAGGCGCATGCCGGCGGCGCAGCGCAGCTCGGCGCGCAGGTGGGCGGCGGCGGAGAGGATGGCGTCGGCCAGGCCGCCGGGTTCGTCGCGGTCGGCGACCCAGACGACCGGCTCGACGCGCAGGCCGTCGACGGCGCTGCGCGTGGCGGCGATCGGGACGCCGGCGTGCAGCAGCGCGATCAGCTTGATCGGGAAGCCGCCGGGCACGTCGCGGGCGAGGGCGGCGACGTGGCAGGAGCGGGCGACATCGATCGCGCCGGCGAGCGATCCGTGGGGCACGAAGCCGGCGGGCACGCGGAGGCGGTCGGCCAGCCGCCGGACCCAGCCGGGGTCGGAGTCGGTGATCGCGACCAGCTCGGCCGGCCAGCCGGAGCGGCGGAGGACGGCGAGCGCGTCGAGGATTCGGTCGATCCCCTGGTAGCGATCGAGGTTGCCGAGGTGGGCGACGCGGAGCGACTCGGGGCTGCGCGGCTCGCGGCGGCCCTCCGGGAAGAACGGGCAGGGGGGCGGGACGGGCGGCGCGGCCAGCTCCTCCAGGTCGACGCCCGGTTCGACGGTGACGACGCGTTCGGGCGGAACGCCCAGGGCGAGGAGTCCGGCGCGGGTCGCCTCGGACACGGCGAGGGTCCGTTCGGCGCGGGCGGGGAGTTCGCGGTCGAGCAGCCGGCCGAGGCGCCGGGCCAGCGGCGGGGGAAGCGCTCCCTCGTAGGACGGCAGTTCGTGCTGCATCAGGTTGTGGGCGTGGTAGACGCAGGGCGGCGCGGGCCGGTCGGGCAGCAAGAGCGCCGCCGCCCCCGCCTCGACGTTGTGCAGGTGGACCAGGTCCGGGCGCAACGCGCGGGCCAGGCGGCGCAGTTCGGCGGCGAGGACCAGGTCGAGGGCCAGGCGGCGCCAGTCGGGGCCGGAGCGGAGCGAGCGGAAGCGGGGGCGGTCGGGGAGGCGGTGGATGCGGTACGGCGCGTCGAGGGGGAAGGCACCGTGGGCGTAGACGAGCAGGTGGACGTCGTGGCCGCGGGCGGCGAGGCCGCGGGCGATCGCGTCGAGCAGCACCTGGGTCCCCTGCCGGGAGGGGAACGGCAGCGCGGCGACCTCCAGGAGGCGCAGCGGTCGCGGGGCGCTCACGGGTCGGGCTCCTCCTGGTAGCCCAGGGCGGCGAGGCGGCGGGCCAGCGCCCGGCGGTCGGCGTCCGTGAGGTCGTCGGGCGCGGGCGGGGTCGGGACGCTCGGCGGTGCGGCCGGG